>CAZZET010000172.1:0-1614 GCA_964653275.1 uncultured Methylococcales bacterium | reverse complement strand
TTTGAGAGACGAAACTCGATGATTAGTTCTTAAGGAGGTGGGACATAACACCTGGTACACCGGCCACTACTGCGCTATGGAAGCAGACAACAAATCTGACACAGTCTGCTACGAGGATTATTTTACAACGCAATTAATAGCCCCCGCGGAACCAAATGAGTTTTGGTTGCAAAATGCGCCAGCATTATTTGTCCCTAATGGCACGGAAGCAGGTTACGAAAAGTTCTGTCAAAGCGGAAGGAATTCTTGCTCCCTGTTTCTTGGTAAACTCGATTGGCTGAAAAGTGAGGCAGAACCAAAAGTTGTTGACTGTAGTACACCAGACAACGGAGATTCCGAAGAACAATGCCAGGACGAAGTCAATGCAAAAACTGACGATCTGGTTCGCCAATTTAATTCTTCGATAAACCAATTTGTTGATGTTGGCCGCTACCCTTGGAATGAATCACAAAAAACCAAAGAAGCCCTCAGCGACGCAGTTGCTACCAACGCCTTTATCGGTTCCTACGAGCTCGAAAGATACAGTATAGATGGAGGCTCAACGGCTTCACTATTTAAAGGAACACACTATATATTACCCAAGCAATGCACCACTATGAATTTTCTCGGTGCACGAAAAGGTATTAGCGAGCATATTAATTCTTTGAAAGACTGCGTGCTGAATTTTGAAATCCACTCGAGTGGATTTCACGAAATCTGGAAAGAACTCTATGGCGGTGACCTAACGGGAGACGACGTAGAACAAATAGATCGGGCCTTACCTGGTTTCGCTGCCAACCAGTATGGCAGAACGATGTTCATATTGGCCGGTGTCCCCGAACAAAAGCTCCCTGTTTCCTACCGGCTACTCGATGATGGCATGTCGATTTATGACAAGATGTATGGTTCAAGCCTGTATACGCAATACTTGCCGTTGGTCAATCCAGCAGATCTGACTTTGCTATCCAAGAGCTATACGGACCAATATTGGCATAGCATTCTCATGAGCAACCATATGAATCAGACCCCAGATCACTTTATCCGTGGTATTCGGGGTCGAACGCTGTGGCACAATGAATACCGTTCCCAAGTAATGTATGAGTCAGCCATAAGAGACAACGGTGAGAAACTGAAAGGCACACCTTTTGAGGGTATTTTAGGGCCGATCGACTTTCCTGCCGGGTTTCAGGTTGATAACCATCACTCACCGTTTCATGGAAACACTTGTGATTCATGCCATGTCAGAAATGGGAGCGGAATCCCCTTGATGCCAAACGGGAAATTGCCACAAATCCATGTCGACAGAGGTATGAGACCAGATTTCGGTATCCGCCACGATTATACCTACTCAAACAATAATCTACCCTCCATGAAAATGATCTTGTTTGACCTCCAAGATCCAGGTGAGTCCCTCGAGCAATGCGACGTCAATGATCACACCATTCCGAGCATTTCGTCCGGTTCCCTCGATCAGTTTTATACTAATAAGATCATGAATTTCTACGGCAATAGCTTCCATGTTAATCAAAAAGGTAATTTACCAACGTACGATATGGTTTATGTAGACATCAGTGAGGATGATGGCTTTAAAATTGTAGATAATGCCTTACGTCAACCCAACGGTAGCAATAACCC
>CAZZET010000171.1:0-1660 GCA_964653275.1 uncultured Methylococcales bacterium | reverse complement strand
TAGGATTGGATCTTTATCAAATGATAGTGTTTAATCCTAAGGACGGTACTTTTAGTGTTTAAAGGCTAATCCTATGGAGGAATCGTATGAAACTTGGCGAATTTCCAAAATTAGTGTTTCCATTTTTGGTTGTCTCGGGCTTTTTGTTGATTCCGTTGGGATGTAAACAACGGGATGCTCAGGTTCCTGCGACCGATGGTCAAATTGATTTCATAAAGGTGGTCGAAGAGCAATATCGCAGATTAACCTCTGGAGAAATTGGAAAAAGAGGTGGTTTTTCGAACCAATGTTCTGTGGGTATGGACATAAAACGCGGTATTCGAGTTAGCGAAACCGTTTGTGATAGCAGCGGAAAGTTTTGGGATGTAACTATCAGGGTAACGGATCCGTCGAGTCGGCCGCCGTCTCAAAGGCAAAAAACGATCGGTGTGGTGTTGGATGACCATGGTGATATCATTTTAAGCCGTGGTAACTCACAACAATTATCCAATGGGGTAACCATGAGTCTTGACCGAACCGGGCAATCGGTTGTAATGAACGGCCAGGTAAATTTCGAGCCCTAGAAAACTGTTCGAGGATGCTAGTTGTTCTAGCGGAAAGCGTTGTTTCAAATTCTCGATTGAAATTCCTGGAAATCTGATGATGATATAGATACGTTGGCGGCGGTATCAATTTGAGTTCTTTTTAGCATTCCGCTTTCTCGTTTTTTTCCTTGCGGCTTTCTGTTCCTGGAGAACAACGAGTTCGGCAATTTCTTTTTCCATTATCGAGGGAGTCTCTAGGCTTATTCTACCCATGGAACCAGCACGTAGTTCCGTCAGAAAAATTTTAGAAGCTTTGTCCAATTCTACTTGACCACCCGAGCGAAGGCACCCACGTTGTTTGCCAATTGATTCCAGTAACTCCAGCTCGTTTTGAGGTAGTTGATCTAGTTGGAATCGAACCTTTAGATAACTGGGATAAGCCTGAAGAAGGTAAGTGGCAGCAAAGAACGCAACATCATCAGATTGCAGTGCGGTATCCTTGATGGCACCCGTTGTTGCAAGCCTATATCCGCTGTTTCTATTTTCGACATTGGGCCAAAGGAGGCCCGGTGTATCGCATAAAACTATACCGCTTTTTAAATCAATCCGCTGTTGCCCTTTGGTGACTGCAGGTTCATTACCTGTCTTGGCAATGACTTTACCGACCAATATATTGATGAGGGTGGATTTACCGACATTGGGAATTCCCACGATCATCGCGTGTATGGATTTACAGCTATTTGCTCTGATAGGTAGCATTTTGCGGCAAAGGTTGGGGAGCTGCCGAATTTTTTCAGGTTCTTTGGTTGTTACCGACAATGTTTTGACTCCTTTTTCCCGCTCGAGGTAAGTTTGCCATTCAGTCGTTATTTTGGGGTCTGCAAGATCGTTTTTGCTAAGTACCTTGATGCATGGCTTATTTCCGCGAAGAGTTGAAATCATGGGGTTTTTGCTACTAAAGGGGATGCGAGCATCGAGCATTTCAATAATAAGGTCGACCTTTGGAAGAGTTTCCTTGATTTGCTTGCTGGCCTTGTACATATGGCCAGGGTACCATTGAATCGGCATAACGTATTCCAGGGCTAGAATCGTGTGTATTGGATAGTGGCTTATTATAATGTTATTTTTGACTATCA
>CAZZET010000170.1:0-1700 GCA_964653275.1 uncultured Methylococcales bacterium | reverse complement strand
CACCTTTTTAACCTGAATTCAAGAAAAATGATTTCATCCGCATCCGACGCCAAACGCCAGGCTATTCTCAAAGCAGCGACTCGCATGTTCCTAGCACAGGGCTACCGAACTGTCAGTATGGAAAAAATAGCCCAAGCCGCGCCGGTGTCCAAAGCGACTTTGTATAACCACTTCGACAGCAAAAACGCCTTGCTAGCGGGTGTTATTGCCGAAACATGCGAATCTTTGCTGCAAACGATGACCCTAATCCGTATCGATGAAGGAGACATGGAAAGCACGCTGAACAAGATTGCGGCTTCTTTTGTCGAATTGATTTTTTCTGAAAAGGCTCTAAGTATTCATCGGCTGATCATCGCGGAAAGCCGGGAGTTCCCGGAACTGAGCCGATTATTTTATAGCACCGGACCGCAAGCCGCATTGACCCAGCTTGCAGAGAACTTGCAGCAGCTCAAAAACAAGGGCCAATTTCAGGATGTCGATTCGTTTTTTTCCGCGGATGTGTTTTTTAGCCTGCTAAAGGGCGATTTGTATTTGCAATGTTTGTTAGGTATCAAGCCATTGCCCGCAACGGAAGAGAAACAACGGTGGATTGAGCAAGTGGTTTCTTTTTATATGCGGGGCATGGATACTACGACCTGGCGAAATAAATAGGACTCGCCATCAATAGGGGTCTGTATACAGCGAAGCGAAATCCGGAGCAGGCAATGTCGATCTCTCCCGGATTCCACTTCGCTGCATCCAGGCGACTTCTTTGCCCACGGTATTTTAAAGGTTGGTATTACTCATGAGTAAGTCAATGAAAGCAGCCCTGTTATCAGCCATGGTATTCCCTGGCGTTGGACATTTTTTCTTAAAGAAGTACGTTACTGCGATCGTATTGGCCGGTGCTACATTTGTGTCGCTCTATTGGGTTATTTCTAAGACGGTGGAGAGGGCTCTACAAATTACCGAAAAAATCCAACAAGGTGAAATTCAATTAGATGTTACGGCAATTACAGAAATTTTATCAAAGCAATCAACGGGCACTGAGGCTCAACTGCTAAATATTGCTTCGGTTGCTTTAATTATTTGTTGGTTAATTGGTATTGTCGACTCTTATCGAATTGGTCGTTTACAAGTCAACAGTGACGTAGTAGGCGATTAACGGATATCTCGAAGAAGGGAGGCCTATACGATTTAACGGCATTTACGTCTATCGCTTTTTTGTAATTTGGTTTATAAAAATGTCTTTACTATTCTCGGCAACGGAAAAATTGATTTTATTACCAGATTCGAGTGTGTTGAGGATTTTTTTATCATTAACCCGAAGTCGGATAGTCGTATGTTTTAACCAAAGAGGGAGATCGCTATCTTTGATCGTTATGAATCCGTTTTCCGGTTCCACGGTAACAACCGTTCCAAGACTTTGAAATATTGGTTTTTGTTGGGGCCATGTTTTTGTATGAGATAAACCTTCCCCAATAAATATTGCCGACAGTATTATTAAAATGGTTGTGATAGTGCGCTCTTTTTTATTCACAAGGATTGCCTCGGCTGTTTAAGTAAGTGAATAATGGGCTTCAATACTTGGTAGATTCAATACCGAGGCCCTATTTTACTAATTAAGTACATTGAGGATTAAAAAAATCTAAATATATATGGCGTATAGCTAATCTTGTGTGATGAGGTTAAAAAACAAAAATGCTTCACGATTATCTATA
>CAZZET010000169.1:0-2027 GCA_964653275.1 uncultured Methylococcales bacterium | reverse complement strand
ACGGGGGTACCACATGGTCATTAAATGGAACAATCGCAGAGTCGAAATCAGCCGCGGATCACCCGTTTCTAGTCACTGACGATGATAGGGTATTTTTGTCCTGGAATACTGTGGATCACGAATACCGCCTTTTACCAATCGAATAAGAGGTATGATGCAATGTTGGATAATAAACCAAAATCTACGGTTAGTGTCACCCTCTATTTTATCGCCTGCTTGTTGGTTTGGGCGGGTAGCATCCAAGGCGTAAAGGCAGATGATACACGGCTGTTCGTGTCCGGCAGTATGTCTCAAATTCTCAATGCCCGTCAGGGTCAACCGTTTTTAATGGCTGTTTGGTCGATAGCATGCCCGCCGTGTATCGCGGACCTCAATCTAATAGCCAATACGCTTCGAGAAAATCCTCGCGTCGATATCGTGATGATTTCCATGGATGATGCGAGCTACACACAAGCGGTCCAGACGATGTTAATTAAGTATGGGCTCGGTAGCAACGTTGAGTCGTGGATATTCGCAGAGGCTTATGCGCCCCGTTTGCGCTATGAGATCGATTCAACTTGGTATGGTGAATTGCCACGCACTTATTTTTATGAGGCACATCACAACCGTCGTGCTTTGAGTGGTGGGCTTCGTCAACAGGATATCGAGGATTGGATAGCCAAAACTGGTCGATAAATTGAACAGGCGCCAATCTGTGCATCAGAAGAATGGAGCCTTATATAAATCAACCGAATTTACGTCTATTGCTTTTTTGTAATTTGGCTTATAAAAACGTCTTTACCATGCTTGGCAACGGAAAAATTAATTTGATTACCGAATTCGAGTGTGTTGAGGATTTTTTTATCCTTAACCCGAAGTCGCATGGTCATAGTTTTTAACCAAAAAGGAAGATTGGTATCTTTGATCCTTATGAATCCGTTTTCCGGTTCCACGGTAACAACCGTTCCAACACTTTGAAATATTGGTTTTTGCAAGGGTGACGTTTTAGTTTTAGAAAAACCTTCCGCAAAAAATATCGCCAACAGTATTATAATAACGGTTGTAATAGAGCGGCCTATTTTCGTCATACGAAATGCCTCAATTGTTTAAGTAAATCAAGGATAAATTCATCAGATTGTTGATCTACGACGATAAGGGTTCCTTCGATTTCATTAGGAATAAATGGAGCAGGTTGCATTAAATTTGCGATAGCTATTTTCGAAAGGAGAATGCTGATTGCAGCAAATACATCTCCAGCAATGAAAAGAAATATATATTTGTTGGATCTATCGTTCATTTTCGTCTCCACTATTAACTTATAGAGAACTTGTATTTATTTATACATTCAGTATTACAGTACAGAGTCAAGCATTTTATTTAATAATTTGTGAGCTTTAATACTCGGTTGACTCCGAACGTAGGTACGGGCTTTATAATAAAATCCATTGAAGTTCAAAGACCCTATATTCCAGTAAGGAATCGCTAATCTTTTGCGTGATGAGCTTAGAAAACACAAAAATAAAAATGCTTGGTGGGTATTGTTTACACTGCCTTTGAGCAGGGAAATGTAGGGTATTTGAATTATCTGCTTAGCCAGATAAATTTACTTTATTGGAGGCGATTAATATGAATATACCTATTATCAATATACTAATTCCTATTGACCATTCAGAAACCTCCCTGGATGCGGCATGGATCGGACTTACAATAGCGCGTTTGACGGGAGCTTCTCTGACATTGATGCATATTAGGAACAAGGAGATAATGGAAATATATAATGTCAATTATAAAGTAATGAGTGAATTTTCCTGCGCTAGTTTTCATGAGTCTGTCCTGACGTATTTGGACGACCCTTTTTCCAATATGCTCTGTGCCGCAATCAACACGGGGGTCGTTGATATAAATATTCGATCTTGTGAAACAGCAGTGCCCATGGAAATTTGTAAATACGCTAAAGATCATGGGATTGATCTAATTGTCATGGGTTCGCGTGGACGATCAGATGTCCAAGGCATCTTATTGGGTAGCGTTAGTTCGGAGGTTCTCCA
>CAZZET010000168.1:0-2064 GCA_964653275.1 uncultured Methylococcales bacterium | reverse complement strand
CTAGTCCGTTGTGCCGGTTTTGGGGGAACTGGGGTCGATAATGCACGCAGGAGTCAATTCACTAGTCAGGGTTCGTCAAGGATTAGGCTGCACCATAGCGTTTAAAGAGTAACTCTAACATTTTTAGTTCGCCTTCATCCGGTTTGCACCAGCCGTCGATCTCAATATCATCAAGCACTTGTTTACCTTTTTCATCGTCAGCCATTTCCAAAAGCGTATTGGACAATGATTGATGGATTGCGCTGGTAAGGTAGGGTGCCGAGCAAAAAAGGTGAAACGCAAAATTGGTTTCACTTTCATCGACTAATCGTGTGGAGCTTCTGGCAAGCGATGAAAGTCCCTGGTAGGTCTTTTTTAGCATAAACAGAAGATCAACTTGTTTTTTGATTAACATTTGGAGTGCTTTTATCTCGTTTCCGGCAAATACAAAATCAAAAGTTCCCGAATCTAATCCACTTTCGTCGCAAAGTGAACGCCCCAAAATATACACGAAACTATTTTTTGAGGCGGTTGATACTTTCGACTTATTGAAATGGGTAAATTCACGGCTATCCGTAGATCGAGCTAAGATAACAACTTCATCGGCCTCGCTTTTTGGTCGTAATAAGGGCACATATCCATGGTTATGTATCATTGATAATGCTTCAAAAGGTTTGGAAAAGAAAAGATCCGCCGAAGTATTGGCTACTTCCTGTCCAAAATCAGGTTGTTCCAGATGAATTGCACGTTCGATACGGCGTTGTAAATAAGTATTGAGTAGATACCATCCACTCATTTGTTGCCCGGTTTGCAGGTTGGCAACGAATTTCAGGGTTGCGTTTGCGGAACTTGTTGGTGCTCTTTCCTCGTCCTTGGTTTTATTACTTTGAAAAGGAGGGGCGGGGTCAACCGACGCTTGGTTCTTTGCGGCAACGTCACTGGCTTGCGCAATAAGTCCAGGCAAAAATCTTCCCAGCCCAGTTATTTTAAACAACATGCTAATCATTCGATTAAGGTTGTTTACTTCAACTTGAATATGGTGGCTTTCCCAATTCTCGAATGTTTTTAACAACAATGATAAGCCCATTGAATTGACACGTTCGACTTGGCTGAAGTTGAGTATCACCTTAGTCGATTTGGGCAAGATCTGGATTTCGTTCAGAGCGGGTCCAGAATGGGCATCAATGGACCCAATACACTCAAACGATTGGACTGTATCGTCTCCTGTTTGAATTGGTTTGATAGAAAAAGCGTTGTCAATAACCATTATCCCATTACCTCTTCTTGCTCACTGTGATATAGACACTGAAATCCGGTATTTGGATTCATAGAGAACGGTTTATTTAGATCCCATAGCACGGTGATCTGAGTTTTATGATGGGGATGGATACGGATTTGCAAATAATCCGACATACGCCACATCATGTAGAGACCTCCGCCGCCAACACCCGCCACAATCCCCTCTTGCATGGCATGCTCCAAATGCTTTAGAAAAGTTGCTGGTGATAATGTACCCCAATTGTCGGTGACCATGAGCCCTAAAACTCCCTCATCGAGTGTCACATCGATTCCAATCTTTTCATTTTCTTTTAGCTCACGACTTTCACCTTTTGAGTAATATGGCTTATCTTGACCGTCACGGGGAGCCGCGTACAAACTGTTTTCAAGCATTTCCTCAAGCAGCATGACTAAGGCGTTCGAATAGTCAGCATCGGGCAGTTTATTTTCTGACAGCCAAGCCAGGATTTCGTCCATTAGAAAGAGTTTGTCGTCGGAATGGGTCAATTGAAACTGTCGTTTAAGCCCACTTTTTAATGTTAAGCAATGTAGATCGCCATCGAGTCCTTGCCGGTGTTGAGTGAGAAAGCGATCCCACCCTAATCGTTCGTATAAGTCATCATGTTTAGGGAGAATTCTACAGATTCCGTCTTGGGCAAATCTCGAAAATAGGTCCGAAAACTCGCCTTCTGCAAGAAATACGACAAATTGCCTGGAAATACGGGGAATTGCATGTTCTGCTTTGCGATAAAAGTCCTCGGATACACGAATGATGTCGCTTGTTTCAAGATGACTTGTGCTTGTAGT
>CAZZET010000167.1:0-2160 GCA_964653275.1 uncultured Methylococcales bacterium | reverse complement strand
CTAATATTCGTGAACCTGTAGCCATTGCTCCAACATCATCAAAATCCATATCATCACTCCATAATAGGCTGCATGACCTGTTTGATGATTTTTAATGATATCGTCTAGGTAACGCGGATTTAGAATATTTCTTTTCCGAAGACTGGTGAGACTTTCATTGGCGAAATCCTTTAATCGGTGATGCTCGTTAAGCCATAACCCAAATGGTAAACCAAAGCCATGTTTGCTTTTACTGAGGGTTTCTGGAGCAAGAAAATTGGCCAAAGCACGCCTGAAAAAGGATCGAATTTCAAAACGCCGCATCAAATATTGGGACGGAACACGTGCCGAAAAATCTACTATATTATCGTCGAGAAGCGGATAACGGACACTAATTCCGGCAGCTTCACACATGCGGTTAACCTTTCGAAGATCATTGTCCGCCAAGGTAAATTTAAGATCGAGGAACAGCATGCGTTTGACAATAGATTCGGTTTGCGCGCGAGCATATACTTCCTGTAAATTTAAAAGTGGTTTCGCAGTATTAATGTCGCATAGAAAGTCTGGATGAAGCACGTCCTCTGCAGGTGTCCTATGAAGAAAATTGTAGGTTTCCATTCGGTCCGGCAACGGAATATTTGCCTGTTCAATGTAGCTTTTCAATTTGCCTAAAAAAGGCGTAGCGTTTGCCAACGGTTCGATGACTTGACGCAGAGCGCCCGGAACATGGCCGTAGAGTTCAAAAATTTTCTGTTTAGCATAACGTTCATTACCTGCGAATAGTTCATCCCCACCGTCTCCGGCTAAGAGACAGGTTTTACCATGATCGCGGGCAAGTTTTGCACAGTAATAAGCCGGTACGGCCGATGCATTGCCAAAGGGCTCGTCGTAAGCATTTGCAATCATTGGAAGTGCGTCTACAACGTCGTCTGGGGTCAAATAATATTCGATTAGATTAACGTCGAAGTGCCTGGCACTCGCCCTGGCAAACTCCATTTCATCATAGCCCTCGGCGTCGAACCCGATCACGAATGCATCAATTTTTTGACCTGACAATTTGCGGAATATCCCAGTTACTGTACTACTGTCCAATCCGCCACTTAAAAATACGCCGGTTGAATCATTGGAGTCTACGCAACGTTGAATTGCCGATTCAAGCTCATTGTGAAGTTCATCTACGAGCATGGATTCCCGCACCGATCGTTCCTGATAATGGGGCTGCCAATAAAATCCATGAGTGATCGCACCTCGATCAAATTCAAGATACTGACCCGGTAATAATTTCGAAATTCCCTGATTGATTGTGTCTGGACTCGGCACCATATGGAAATAGAGGTACGCGAAAATACTTTGGGAATCAATTTTGCCCGACACTGAAGGATGTTTAACAATAGCGGTAATTTGAGAAGCAAAAATGAATTGATCTCCGACAGTAGTGTATGCAAGAGCCTGAATGCCAAGTCGATCCACCGCTATCAAAGCCTTTCCCTTCCTCGGCTCGACAATAGCCACAGCAAAACTGCCATGAAGCATTTCTAAAATGCTGCGCCCTTGTTGTTTGTAGCGCTCCGCAAATACGCTAATCAACCCTTGGCTAGAACTTGCTTGACACAAATCAGGATCGACCCAATACATATCTCCCACAATAGCGATCATCAAATCTTCGGATTCGAAAAGACCATTATTGTCTCGACCGCCGATGCAACCCAGATTGCTATTGGGTGTTATCGCAATTTTTGGATTTCCACCCGATCCGGCCAAGCATGAGGTCATTTGATTCAGCAATACCTCGTTATCAAGCTCCGCTATTGGGGAGCCCATCCATCCACAGAGACTAGTCATGCAATTTTTTCATACTTCTCACTGTTCTCACGAGAAACTTCCTTAGTCATATCGGACCGAACCATAGGAAAGATTAGATTTTCTAACGAAGGAGGTAGAGCGTTTACGCGATGATTTCAAATCACCTGAACTCTGTGCCGCTGTGTGTTCAGACAGCTCTTTCAGCGCAAATTGTTTCACCAGTACGGAAATAAAAATAAGATGGTACAGCAAATCCCAATAAGCAAGCCCTAAGAAGGTTCCTCCTGCCATGTAGGCAATAATCGAGGCCCGGATCATATAGCAATAGTTCCCTACCCATTCCATCCCTTCAATACCCTTTGTTAGGCGGGGCAAACG
>CAZZET010000166.1:0-2174 GCA_964653275.1 uncultured Methylococcales bacterium | reverse complement strand
CATCGCCCATCATTTGATATGGATCAATTTGTTATTGATGTTGTGGTAACAAGGCCGATTTTACCCCCTGAAATTGGCCTTTTTTCGCCCTCTATCCCTTGGGGTTAGTATGCTGTAGCGTGGTTTTTGTTTTTCATGATGTAGCCATGCATATGAATTAATATTGCTTGCATAGCTGAGATATATGTGCCTATAATTAGCCATGCGTACGATGCGTGGTAATTTACACCTCGAAATCCAAACTTCCCGCAAGAGTCCGGTCGGCTTGCTCCGCACCACTTTCCGCGAAAACGGCAAGATGCAACATACCCAGCATGGCCGTATTACGGGCTGCACCCTGGCGCAACTGAAAACGCTCCAATTGGCGTTCCGAGAACAAGTGGTTCCGGTCGATGCGCCGGAAGCGTTTAAGATCCTCAATAGCCGGGAATATGGTGCCAGCTACTCGATTCTTGCCCTGGCGAAGCAGTTAGGCTTACCTCAGATCCTGTATTCTCGCCCTGAACCGTCGGTAAACAACTTGCTGGCGATGATTATCGGCCGTTTAGTGTACGCAGGCAGTAAATTATCATTATGCAATCACGCCCCGAATACCTGTCTGTGGGAACTGAATGGGGTCATGGAAAAACCCAAAGTCGATGTGCATTGTTACCTGGCAATGGATAAATTGTTACAGCGACAGTCGGTGATTCAGAAGAAGCTCGCCCATCAACATTTACAATCGGGTCATCTGATACTTTACGATATTACCAGCGTCTATTTTGAGGGTGAATATAAAGCCAGTGAGTTGGTCACGTTCGGCTACAATCGGGATCGCAAGCAAGGCCGTGAACAAATGGTCGTCGGGTTGATTTGTAACGGTCAAGGATGTCCAGTTGGTGTCGAGGTCTATGCGGGGAATACCAAAGATGAAACCACGGTGATTGACAAGATTCAACAAATTAAAGCGAACTATGGCATTGAGAAAATCATCTTTGTGGGAGATCGAGGCATGGTCACGCAAAGCAATATCGAAGCCCTGAAAGATGACGACGATTTAAAAACCATCAGTGCGTTAACGCACGGCGACATGATGAGGCTCCTCAAAGAAAAAGTCATCCAGCTTGATCTGTTTGATGAACAGACGGTCCATGAGGTCGTCGATCCTACTGAGCCAAACCGACGTTATTGTCTGTGCCGTAATCCCGCGACCGCTGAACGAGAAACTCAGACTCGGCAACGGCTTCTGGATCTGACGGAAACACAGTTGCGATACATTGCAGGATATCAGCAAAAAACTACCGTTGAGAAACTTAGTGCACGGGTGGGCAAAGTCTTGGCGAAATACAAAATGGGCAAGTTTATTGACTGGTCGATTGATGCGGATAAGGCTAACGCCATCTCCCGGCAGCACCGGTTAAGGTGGTCGATGGATACCGAAAAAGTCACACATGAGCAACGCTTTGATGGCTGTTATATCATTCATACCGACGTTGAAAAAGAACACATGGAGACACTGGATGTGGTTAAAGCCTATAAAAGTCTCGCCTTTGTTGAACGAGCTTTTCGCAATCTCAAGACCGTGCAGTTGGAAATTCGCCCGGTTTACCATAAAAACGATGATCGGATTCGCGGTCATGTGTTTTTATGCATGCTCGCCTATTATCTGCAATGGCACATGGAGCAACGTCTAGCTCCCTTATTTAAAGCGGATGGAGAGGGCGAAGCGCGACGTTGGACATTTCGAGGGGTTATCGATTGCTTGGCTCAGATTACGCGCAACACGGTCCGTGCAAAGGGAGTTGAGTTTTATCAAAATAGTACACCCACCGCCGAACAACAACAGATCCTCGAGTTGCTGGACGTTAACATGTAGCCATACATTATGAAATCTGAAATGGCAGTCTAGCCCAGAGCTGACAAGGGGTTTCGTCAATTTTAATGAAGTAAAATCGGACAAGGCACGCGAGGGTTTTGGCGCAGAGTGTACTTTGCAGTACTATGAGCACTCGAATTAGGCACAATGGGTCGTATGTGGGGCATTGCGGTTCCGCCGAAATAAGTTTGTGAGATATTTGGGTTAGTTCAGTCGACCGTTTTATTTACCTCTCATTAATTTTACGGCACTCCAGTACAATATTTGTAACTACTCAGCGAAAATAATTAAAAAAGTACTTGACGCGGTTTGAGTGCGA
>CAZZET010000165.1:0-2185 GCA_964653275.1 uncultured Methylococcales bacterium | reverse complement strand
ATCACCTAAAATAGGTCGACATTATTCCCCAGTTTTATCGTGGAACGTAACACCAGGGGAGCCACGGTGCAAAAATGGTCGCTTCGGTTATGGCGAAACCCTGGCTTGGAACCCTGATTTTTCCGATTTTGTCGGGGGGAGTATTAGGGGGTGGATTGGGGTCGGGGTAGCTATAAGCATTGTTGCGAACCTCATCCGCCTGGTACCCCAAAAAATTATCAGTTAGGGTGTTAAAGCGTTGAATTTCGAGTTTAACTTCTACGCACTGACCATCCTGACAATCTTGGTTCGGAGGGGCTTCCTCAGGTTTGTAGAGTGTATCTGTTCGATGCATCCCCATAACGCTCACGATACCATATCGCAACATGCAGCGTGACTTGTCGATGTCAGTATTGGCTAATTGACATACGGTGTCTGGTAAGGCTTCGAATGGCATGACAAAAGGAACGTCGATCAGATTACTGTCTTTCGTGCTGAGTTTCTGGTGCCAAGGGAGATCCGTAAACCATTCATCCAAAAGCCTTTCCCCGGAAGCGTCCTGGCGAGGGGGTGGGGGCGGAATGGGGGCAACCACGCAAGCGGGGTTTAAATTGTAGTCGTCTACCACATTGGGGGTACGGATAAGCGATCCATCACAATTGCCTGTGATCGTGTTGTCTTCGTGCAGGACTGCTATACCACCGGACCAATTTTCTCTGCTTATGGTTAGTTGATCGTCGTTGTCAAATTGGCATTTAATCGGTATTTCTCCTTGCGCTGGCACCTCATTACAACTTAACGAGCCACCGCCATCACTGGGGGAGAAATGAAATGTGACTATACGAGGAGGACCGCTATTGAAGGCTGCATGAAATGGTTCGGGGTCTTCTTCATTCACAATACCATCCCCGTCAATATCCGCGTCACGCGTATCCCTAATTCCATCACCATCGGTATCTTTGCCTTTATACGAGACTTGTCCTCGGACCTCACCAGAGGGGTTGGCTACACTGTGGACATTGACATAGATACGCCCCTGTTCCACGGCGGTATGTAACTCGCTGAGACTGGTAATGCCACAATCTGAATCGAGGACAGCTATATTTTTGTCATCCAAAGTGAATGATGCCAATCTTCCATTTACATCGAACCCGCCAGGGATGAGTCCGAAGAGGGAAGCTGCAATAGAGTCATTTATATCTGCGTCGTGACAGTGAAGATGTGCTTGTGTAATCTCGGTTCCATCGACTACTCTGAGATTAAACCTAGCCTTGGTATCCTCCTCATTAAACGTTATTGAGAATCTTCCCTTCGTGTCGGTAACTACTTGAGGACGAACTTTGGCCCCAGAAAGCTTTGCCGTGAATTTCGTTCTTGGGTCGTCAGCGGCACCTGCCAAGAGAGAAGCAGTTACCACAATCAAGCCAAGTCTAATTAGAATTCTCATGTTGCTTGTTTTATTCAAAATTGACAATACTTAGGTCCAGTATTAAATCATTTTCATGATTACCCGGGTTTTCGACGGGTAAGATTTTTATTGATGTGCCTGTTGCTTCGGCTTCGTCAAAAGACTCTGTTGAAGCACCACGTTGAATTAACTCGTAGCTCTCAACGACATAGGGCAAACCATTGGAGCCTAATGTTGAGCGGCCATCCACTATATGAAAATGAAGGTGGGGTGCAGAAGTATTTCCAGTGTTGCCGACCAATCCAAGGACCTGCCCTCTTTTTACAATATCCCCAACTTTTACTATTGTGCTGTTATGTTTAAGGTGCGCATAAAAAGCAAAGCGACTTTTCCCCAAATCTAAAACAATATGATTTCCATCGGCTTCTTCGAGCGTTATACTGCTTGGGAGATCCCCTGGTATCTGATCATCAAACTTATCGACAACCTTAACTATCGTCGCATCAGCCACTGCCAAGGCTTCCTGTCCGTATGCAAAGTAGCTGGTAACATCTTTTGGGTTACCGACAAATAGACGATTAGCTTCATCAAGCTTTTCCCAGTCAATTGCAAAGCGCTGAGCTAAAAATATTTTCCCATTTACTGTCAGAAATCCGCGTATATGCCGTACAGCCGTACAGCAGCCATCCGCAGCAATCCAACGTTTACCTTTTAAGGGGGCAGCGATTTCTATTGCATCAGAAGAATTAACTTGAGTGAATCCTGTCAATTCAGTATATTCCTCCTCACCCGGGGTCA
>CAZZET010000164.1:0-2227 GCA_964653275.1 uncultured Methylococcales bacterium | reverse complement strand
GGAGCTGGTCGTATAGGGTTTGTTGCAATAGGGACCAATTGTGAGTGCTCCGGGGGGAACCGCATCTTCCTGCAAAGTAGGGTAGGGGCAGTTTACAAAAAAAATTGTTCCGGTAGTTCGAATGTTTTTTGAAGAACCAAAAGCTATGGTACTGTCGATGTCTTTTGATGCCCTATACACCCAATTACGTTGAGCTCTGTTAAAAGGCATTTCTTCCCTATCTTGGGAAAAAAAGTATTGACGGAAAAATTCGCCAAGATGCTCAAATAGGTAACGAAAGCGACCTATAAGGGGGTAATTTCGGCGGATAGTGGATGACGTTTGGAATCTGTCGCGGATATAGATTACAAGGGCGATTAATACAAAGACTCCAACGACTACGATAAAAAGTGCGGATAGTATTTCCAAGGAATTGGAAATAAAATTCCTTATATGCTCAGGGAATATGTGCATCATGATGGTTTACGCCGCACTAAATCGGGTGTGTATCCAATAGTCGATACTTAAGTAACGTCCTGCACCAATGAAGAACAAAGCTAAGAGCATGATGAAATAAGTGGTCGCAAACTCGATTCCGTTATTCAAAATTACGAATTCTCCGGATTCGGTTAACCATTCGTAATTTCCATGAGTGTTAAGTATTTCTTTCGCGCGGTCTAAGCGTCCTATAGCACCAACAGTACGTTCGGTTGCGAAGAATCCAGTGCCCTCGGATATGGCAAGCCAACCATTTGGCCAGTGCACAGAAAATATGGCCACTACCATGGTTATCATTAATGGAATAGATACCCAACGTACTGCGAATCCGATTAGTAGAAACACAGCACCAACAATCTCCGTCGTAGTCGCTAGAAATGCCATTACTTCCGGAAATGGTAGACCGAGGCCCCATTCGGTATTCCCAAACCAATCGGCGGTGCTCTGGAAGTGCTCATATTTTTTGGTGCCAGCCATCCAAAAGATCGGTACCAAATATAGCCTCAGTGCCAAAGGCCCCAGAAAATCCAATTCACGTGATTTATTCAGATGATCCTGCATCGTTATCAAAAAGTTGACTATCGGACTTGTTGAATCGGTACTTGATTGCATGATGGCATTACTCCCATTTTTGGTTTTTTTAAAAAGTGTCAGGTGTGTTTCGCAATGATGATTATTACCATAAAGGCATTTATTTGTATTTTGATACTACCTTCAACAAGACCACGAGTTGTATCGGAAACTTTCAGAATAATTTCACCCTATTAAGAGATATTAGCGAAGAAAAGTTGTTGTGAGGAAATGCGGTTATGTGTACATTTTTACGATTTTACTAAGGCGTAAGTTACGTTGTTTAGTAGATAAACCTCGTTTTCACGTGGGACTCTCTAATTTCGGGGTGTCCCCCTGGATCACCCTGTATATTACCTTTTTAGACTGACGGCAGAGGTATGATCGTTTATCATCCTCTCATCGACCTTAACGGAGATACCCCATGATTCAAAACATCTTAATTGGTTTGGTTTTGCTTGCTAGTATCAATACCTCCCTGTCTGCGGATGAAACTTTGTCGACTCTAAATGGTATTGAAATACCCAAAAACTATAAAAACTGGCGGTTGATCGGTTCTTCTCACCGGCTCGATAAAGGCTCATTACGAGTGATTTTGGGAAATACGACCGCCATTAGGGCAGCTCGATCCGGAAAAACGGCATCATGGCCTGATGGCACTATTTTGGCTAAGTTGGTTTGGAAAGATGGCATTCATCCTAATTGGGACAAGGCTATTGTACCAAGTGAATTTCAACATGCAGAGTTTATGATCAAAGATGCCAGAAAGTATCAAAAAACTGGTGGTTGGGGTTTTGCGCGTTGGGTAGGTATGGCTCTTAAACCTTACGGAGCTGATGCTGAGTCAGCCGACCAAGAGTGCTTCGCTTGTCATACCTCGGTCAAAAGTAATGATTATGTATTTACTCGTCCTGCTGAATTGCCTTGATATAAGATTTATTGTGTTTGCACGTGTTGGTTTCTTTCGAAATCTTAAAATTACTTGATAATACAAATAGTTTATATGTTTTTTCTGGGTAGTAGATAAGGTCGGTTACCTTCACTTGATTTCATTTGTATGCAGCCAAGAATGGGGGTTTTCAGGATGCTGGAACGGGGCACTGCAAGCAGAGGATTTAATCACTCGATGCATATTTATCCTTTGCATCATAATATCGACCATATAGTGCGCGCAGTGTTA
>CAZZET010000163.1:0-2298 GCA_964653275.1 uncultured Methylococcales bacterium | reverse complement strand
GAGCCGAGGGCAGAGTACTTGCGGACGCGGGTTCGATTCCCGCCGCCTCCACCAAAAGCGGGTTCATTAAGAACCTAAAACAACCCGATAAACCATTCAACACAACGGTTTATCGGGTTGTTTTATTGCCTATAGCTTCCTATTGCGTTTAGTAACATCAAGCCAATGTTACTAAATGCGGTGTTACTAAAATGGCTAGAACAACCAAACCACTCACCAATACTGAAGTTCAGCAAGCCAAATCCAAAGATAAGGAATTTAACTTAGTCGATGGCAACGGATTAGCCCTGCGGGTAAAACCCAATGGCTCCAAACTGTGGATATTTAACTACTATCGCTCCTACACCAAAAAGCGAACTTCTCTAAGCCTTGTGGAAGAGTAGACGCTGATGGTCTCTTCCAGACCGTGAATATCCTCATCCTCGACCTGGGGCGGCAATTTGGGCAGGTCGTTACGTTTTTTCCAACACGAGGATGAAATTATCGGCGTGTAAAAACATCGCCGCACCGTGCCAATAGGTCGGTTTATTCAGAAATACCCACATCGCCTTGGCATGAAAGCCGTCAATCGCTGCGATCTCGGCAATAAAGGCATCATCACCATGAAAGCCTGCCTCATCCACCAGCGCGGTGATACCGCCCTCACAGGCCAGTGTATTCACATCCTGAACCCGGCCTCAATATCGGCTATCTGGCTGTCATCGAGCGCATTCAAGGCCGTTTTCAGGGCTTCGGCATCGTTCTCTTTGAGCTCGTTAACATCTACCGCAAGCTGAACCCCTTACGCGGCAAAGTACTGGGACAAACACGCGTTGGGGGTTTTTCTGAAGAAATGCCGGTTTGAGTATTGCGCTGCCATGGCTTTGTATTCCCTTTATGCCGCCCCGGTTATGAATCTTTTACGGTGACTTGACCGTTCATTAGCATGGGGAGGAGCCAGTCTCGGAGGTCTGTTAAATTCTCATTTTCTCTATCGTTAACAGCTATTTTTTCGTTAGCCGACAATACTTTATTGCCAAATTCTTCTATTAACCCCGTCGGTGCAACAAGATACTTCAATCCTGAAATATCATTCGGATAAACATGCGGCTGCGCGGAGCCTCTAGCCTGTTTGAATATGTAACTTTGAATTAATCTTAGGTATTGCAACGCGAGAACTGTTTCAGCATCCGTACTGCCACGCACCGTAATACAATCAGATGCAAATATAGGCTCTCTCCAAAAATTAACGAACCCAGCACTCGCTCCAGAACCACTTACAGTGATCGTGTTTTTTTGGTAATTTGAAGTTGAGTGGTAGTAAGAAAAATTCAAACCCGCCGCAACGACCTTAACTTCTCCCTCTTTTACCGTTTTTTTAGTTATCAGCTCGCCCTTACGCACAGCAACGCATTCTCCAAAATAGGCGACCTCCCACCCATCAGGAATTTCACGCTTTAGGGTTTCGTTGTAAACCATTTTTCCGCCCGATGATTTGTAGGGCTTGCCGTTGGCATCGGGGAAGTCAAACTGCACAAACCAATAGTCGTAGATGAGCTTGGCCATCGCTTCCAGCTCTGCATTGATTTTGTTGTTGAGTTCTATTTTTTTGTCGATTGCAGATAGCACATCAGCAACCTGTCTCTGGGTATTAATATCAGGAATTCTTACAGGTAAATATTTCTGTCCAGTAATCCCTAAATATGCTCTCGTAGAACCTGCACCAGCCCACAAACCTAATGTTTTCTGAAACGAACTACTATCGAAGTAATATTTTAAAAACCTGCTATCAAGCACCTTCTTGTCTAGAACACGATAATAGGTGACCTGAGGGGTTAGCATTAAATAAGGAAATTCTGTCCTTGGGACAATAGCTGTACGACCAATGGTCGCCTTATGGCTTAAAAGGACATCTCCCTCAAGAGAAAACCCTTTTCTTAAACCATCTGCTTGTTCTTTAGTAATGTACTTACATTCGCCAAAGCCGATCACGCCATTATTTATGTCAGACGCCATAACAAAAGGAATGCCGGTAACAGTGAAATCGTTACCCTTTGGATGAGTTTCGCCGTGATTGCCATCCATAGGTGGAGCTATTAGCTTTTCTTTGACCAAATCACCAACAGTGCAGGAGCGCCAATCAGTCATATATCACCCCCATCAACTGTTTTTGTATTTTCTCTTCTAGCTTGCGAGATTCATCAAATAAATTCCCCAAGCTTGAAGTATAACTTTGCATCTGCTTAGAAAATTGTTCTGAGCTAATATCCACATACTCAATCTTCACCTCAAAATACTGCCCCGCACTCAGCGAATAGT
>CAZZET010000162.1:0-2338 GCA_964653275.1 uncultured Methylococcales bacterium | reverse complement strand
CAATATTTTTGTTTCGACAGCGGTGGCCATTGGGTGTTTCTTCACACTCTATTTCACCTTGATTTTTAATTTCGTGCAAAGACCAACCTACTCCGATATGTCGACAGGAGACTTTTGCATCCGATTCTCGTTTAGAGACGATTTCATTCATGGCGGTGTCTTTATCTTTTTTCCACCCAGTATATGGTGCTATATTGGGTTTTTTTGTTTTGTATTCATATCTAGGCGCTTCGTAGGGTTGATTACAGGCGGATAAGACGAGAAGACAGCAACAAGCGAAGATCAATCTATTCATTTTCTTTCCTTACTATAGGGGTCTTTAATTAAATGAAACAAAAAACCCGAATCGTCATGGCAGTCGTCCATGATTTTTGGGGACTCACAGCAATGAAAAATCGAAGTACCATCGAATAACAACAGTTATCGTATTCATTGCTACCATCACAATCCAAGTTTCTATTTACGGCCGTAGTAAAGCAAATGTTTCACCACCACATATTGATCGATATCAAATAAGCCGCCTATTTGTCCATTTTGTCAATCAGTATCCGGATCGAGATATCCTTTACCTAAAATATCCTGTCCATAGCTTATCGAAAACAGAAAATTATTCGATTTGAGCGAAGCTAATCCGGTTAGTTTCTAAAGCACATTTCCATTGCCCGAATGAATACAAAAAACCGGATTTTGGAAAAATCTACTTAAACCCCTTCCCATTTGATCTAGGTCAACATCATGCAGTTCCATCCTATTTATCGTAAACCGATGAATGATCATATGATTTTTCATCAATAACGTTTCTGAGAGCTTTGCTTTGTTCAAACTCCCTTGATTTTAGTATCCACCATTAGAGAAGATTATGAAAAACAAATCATCAAATTTTCTGCAGACTTTATTGTTTTGCCTTTCTATTTCACCTGCTTACGCGGAAATGCCTATTCGAGGTGACGGTGACATCGCTGGGTCTTGGTTGTTGGAATATTCATCACAAAAACTTAATGGAAGTAAGATTAACAGGGGTGAAACGTGGCTTATCACTAACGGAAAACTGGAAAAAAAGAACATTAGATTGGCTCGTAGCGGTACTTACGATGTGCCCCCGGCAGATTACAAGATCAAGGACGGTAAACTATTTGTTGCAACAGTCGGGAGACCCGGTAAATATACAACTTTTACACTGATTGAACGGGCTGAAAATATGATGACACTCAAAGAGCAAAGTGGGAGCTATCTTTTTTTCATAAGGAACTAAATTTTAGGAGGGCAGGATAGCCGGTCTCCTATTTTTCTCATTACGCATGGACGATTTAATTCGCTTGCCGTTGGCTCACGAGCTACGCAAGTGCTGCTTCATCGGTTTCGATACACTTTAGTAAAGCTGCGTACGGCGAAGGCGCATCCGTTGCACGGGCTATTGAAGGCAATCTTTTCAAGACTTCCTCGGTTTCAGTCATCCATACGATAAGATAGATCATCAAGATATATTCGGTCAGTAGGGGAATATAATAATGAGAGCAGCCGTAAAACACTTTTTTCACAACCAAACTTGGACCTACACCTATGTCGTTTCGGATCCCGAGACCAATAAGTGTGCGATTATCGATCCGTGTCTCGACCTTAACTACAAAGCGGGGCGGATTTGCGGTTTTGCCGCCGATGAGGTGATCCTTTATATAAAGGAAAGGGGTTTATCCGTAGATTGGATACTGGAAACCCATGCTCATGCGGATCATTTGAGTGCGGCACACTATATTAAAAAAGAGGTTGGTGGAAAGGTGGCTATTGGCGAACATGTCACAATGGTTCAAGAAGTATTTAAAAAATTCTATAACCTTGGCGATGATTTTAATACCGATGGGTCCCAGTTTGACCACTTATTCAAGGACGGTGAAAAATTTAGTATTGGGAATGTCGAGGGTAAAACTATCCACACTCCGGGTCACACCCCAGCCTGTGTTAGTTATATTTTTGAAGGTGCGGCATTCGTTGGCGATACGCTTTTCATGCCCGACTCGGGGACTGCCCGATCCGATTTCCCAGGCGGTGATGCTGCCACACTTTACCACTCAATTTAAATCGTGGTGTCTACACTACATTTCCAAATAACCATTCTGAGTATTTCATTAGGCGACCGTAGCTGATTTAGGCTACTTTTTCAGGTGGGAACTTGAAACCGGTTTGAAAGTGGATTGGAAACTTTGGTGAAAATCGATGAATGAACCCTGATAAAAAGGGTTTTGCCTGTCTCATGATTTCCCTAAATCACACATTGAAGTCATGGATCTAGCCTGCATTTCTCACCAGACCTATTGAAAAAGGCTGCAATTCATGGGATAAC
>CAZZET010000161.1:0-2427 GCA_964653275.1 uncultured Methylococcales bacterium | reverse complement strand
AACGTACATTTTCCCCAAATAATAGAAGAGTGTCGCTACCTCGTGAAAGATTTTGGAACATCAATGAGTTTGTCGATAACTTGTTGAATAGACATAGAAATTCAGGCCATGGCTCATTGTAATACGATCTTCTCTCAAATACTAAAACTTGTTCCTAGACATGAATTCGAGTCCCTAGCTAAACAACACCACTCGGGCCGTTCTTTCCGAACTGCCTCGCGCCCCATTTATCCAACATCCATCCGCCCATCGCGCGGAACACGTTACCTGGTAAGGCATATGCTGCTGCCAACATTCCAGCGGTTTTAATATCGACGCGGTAGGTACCGACATAATAGCGGGGTAGCCATAGCGACAAAGCCCCCAAACACAAAAAAGTAATACGTTGCGAACCGCCAAACCTGCAGATTTTTTAGTGGAGCAAGTTGCATCAATACGGAATCTGGTTTTTTGCCGCTAACGCGCCGGGCTTTCGTAATCGGGTCGACCTCGGTCGTCAACCAGAAAACAAGTGCCATCAGCAAAAGTCCAAGTGCATAGATTTGCGCCACCCGCTCCCATCCAAGGGCTAGCAGCAAAAAAGGCGCTCCAAAGTTGGTCAACGCTGACCCGACATTACCCATCCCAAAAATACCTAGTGCAGTGCCCTGTTTTTCTTTCTCATACCATCGAGATACATAAGCGATACCAACGGCAAATGATCCACCGGCAAAACCGGCATGGCCACTAGCAGACCGAACTCAGTTTCGTTTAACCCAAGATCCTGCTTTATCTGAATCCCAATGATGGAAAAAATCGTCCATACTGCAAAACAGACGGTAAAAGCCATCGTACTGACGGCTAGCGCACGATTTTTCCGCGCAGCCACGACTTTTATCTAAGGGAGCATTATTTGTTCTCCTATTTATTAGGTATCGGACATTCTTTTAGCCGAGTAAAACCAAAATCCTTGTGTGAATAATAAAAATGTAGTCAGGGGATGGCATTGATTTGAGTCAAATACCGGGGTGAGGTGAGCCATTATGCTTTCTTAATTTCAATTATGTGGCAACCATTAATTCCACAAAGGATTCGGTCACCATTCGATCACAATCAGTGGATAAATTTTCGTGGCTTAACCCGTAGTCTTTTAATGGTAATTTTATCGGACCACACACTGTATTAATCAAGAAACCAAAAAGCACTGGTGTCCAAACTAGTTGATTTGTCTCCCATAAAATTTAGTTTTTCGGCTAGAAACGCCGAAACAACGTCTGAATCAACATTACCCAAATGAAAAATTTCATCGGCTTTGTGTCTGCCGATGCCCTGAGAATTAACTCCCAGTTAAATTCAAGGCTCAACAGGCAAGTACGTATGGGCGTAGCGGTATGATCGGGATATCGAAGATTTCTTCGCGCTCCAGGACGAAATTAATCAGCATATCGTTCGATCAGTAAATACTCGTCTCTCAGAAAGTGACCAAAGATATCGCGAATTAAAAAAAACTACTGTAATCGACGCCTACGATTTAGTCTTGCGCGGTATGAAAAAATCCCGCGCTTATACGAGGGAAGGTTCGGCCCGTGCACGCGATTATTTCGAACGCGCCGTGGAGTTGGATCCGCACTACGCGGTAGCCTATGCGCGTCTGTCGATGAATTTAATATTTCGTTGGATAGTTAATTGGAGCCAGTCACGAGAGAGGAAAGCATCGAAACAGGCCTTAAATTCGCCGAGAAAGCTGTTAGCCCTGATGGAAAACTGGCGCTCGCCCATACGGCGCTATGCTAGGCTTATCTATGGCAGGGGACTTCGATGCAGCAATCACAGCGGGTGAAGCAGCCGTCGATCTCGAACCAAGCAACGTTGACGCGCTCGAGCGCCTGGCTCTGAGTTTTGCCTGGAGTGGCAATGTTCATCATTCGGGAATATGTCCGCGCAATCGAACTTTTGCGGGAAAGTATTAAGAATAATCCCAAATTTTTACCTTCCTATTTATTTTTAGCATCCAGCCACGGACACATGTCCCACGAACAAGAGACACGTGAGATAGTGACCAGGCTCAAGGCAATCTATTCTGACTATCGCTTGTCGAGTGGCAATAATTCAAATTTCAAAAACTTAGCGGATCACGATCAATTCATTGATGGCTTACGTAAGGCTGAATTTGACTAAATTAAGAGGCGGGTAGCCTTAAATTCAACACTCCGGAATAAAAAAACCCTGCTGGCCAGTCGTTATGATTGTGTAAACCTAATGAAATAGATCTCAATTACAATCCCAAGATCATCGAATTTAATACGTTCCCTGGAAAAATAAATTTCTCTGTTTCGTGCTACGACACATAGTCTGATTATTTGATTGTTCAACGATTCAGCACTTCAAAACCAGCGACAACATCCAACAGTTCTTCGGTTATTGAGTTTTGGCGCTGTTGACGAAACT
>CAZZET010000160.1:0-2439 GCA_964653275.1 uncultured Methylococcales bacterium | reverse complement strand
CTCAGCTCCAGTGAATTCAAAATACATCCTTGCAAAAACTCGCTGCTTGATTTAGCTTAGCCAATATCAATTAACCAAAGTGGTAGAATGGCTGTTGTTTTCCAGGAAACTCCGACCGTCAGGTGCTATGCAGTCGCTAAAATTTATTAACATTAGGAGAATGAAATGAGCGTGACTTCCAAAGACGTTGCCAATAACACTGAGGTCAACGATGTTAGGATCAACGCTTTCCCCGCCTCTGACAAAGTTTATATACAGGGAAGTCGTCAAGACCTTCGCGTTCCGATGCGTAAAATCGCCCTTTCCGATACTCCTACAAGCTTCGGCGAAGAAAAAAATGACCCTATATACGTATATGACACATCTGGATTCTACACTGACCCCGAAATTGAAATCGACCTAAAGCAGGGTTTACCGCCCATTAGAGATCGCTGGATTGAAGAACGAAAAGACACCGAAATCTTAGCTGCTCCCAGTTCAGAATTTGGACGAAAACGATTGTTGAATTCATCCTTAACGCAATTAAGGTTTGAACATATCCGTAATCCTCGAAAAGCAAAACAAGGTGCAAATGTTAGCCAAATGCACTATGCCAAACAGGGCATAATCACACCAGAAATGGAGTTTATTTCAATACGGGAAAATCAGAACCGGGAGGTCATGACTGAACAATCAAAAAACCAACACCCTGGACAATCATTTGGTGCGATAATCCCACCAAACATTACTCCGGAATTTGTGCGCGACGAGGTCGCTCGAGGCCGGGCTATTATCCCGGCCAATATCAACCATCCAGAATTGGAACCGATGATTATCGGTCGAAATTTTTTGGTTAAGATAAACGGTAATTTAGGTAATTCTGCTGTGACCTCGTCAATAGAGGAAGAAGTGGAAAAGATGCTCTGGGGCATTCGCTGGGGTGCTGACACCATCATGGATTTATCCACTGGTAAAAACATTCATGAGACCCGTGAATGGATCCTGCGCAATTCTCCAGTCCCAATTGGGACTGTGCCCATTTATCAAGCCCTGGAAAAAGTCGACGGTAAGGCAGAAGAATTGTCTTGGGAAATTTTTCGAGACACTTTGATAGAGCAAGCTGAGCAGGGAGTTGACTACTTTACGATTCACGCAGGCGTGAGACTACAATATGTTCCACTTACGGCAAACCGGCTTACCGGAATTGTTTCGCGTGGAGGATCGATCATGGCTAAATGGTGCCTCGCTCATCATCAGGAAAGCTTTCTTTATTCGCATTTCCAAGAAATCTGCGAAATCATGAAGGCTTATGACGTTTCTTATTCCTTAGGTGATGGTTTACGACCAGGCTCCATTGCGGATGCTAACGATCCAGCCCAGTTTGCAGAACTCGAAACCCTTGGTGAACTGACTAAAATCGCTTGGCAAAACGATGTACAAACGATGATTGAAGGCCCAGGGCATGTACCCATGCAAATGATTAAAGAAAACATGGATAAACAACTCGAGGATTGTTTTGAAGCCCCATTCTATACACTTGGTCCACTCACGACTGATATTGCTCCTGGATATGACCATATTACTTCAGCAATCGGCGCAGCAAATATCGGTTGGTATGGTTGCGCAATGCTTTGTTATGTTACCCCCAAAGAACACCTCGGTCTTCCCAATAAACAAGATGTCCGAGAAGGTATCGTTACCTATAAAATTGCCGCCCATGCGGCAGATCTGGCGAAAGGCCACCCTGGGGCACAAATCCGTGATAACGCGATGTCCAAGGCTAGGTTCGAATTCCGCTGGGAAGATCAATTTAATTTGGGACTCGATCCTGAACGCGCCCATGAATTTCATGATGAAACTCTGCCCAAAGACTCTGCAAAAGTTGCCCACTTCTGCTCTATGTGTGGACCTCATTTCTGCTCAATGAAAATCAGTCAAGATGTGCGTAACTATGCTTCAAAGAAAGGGTTACAAACCAAGGATGCCTTACAGTCCGGTTTAGAAGAAAAATCTCAAGAATTTTTAAACGATGGTGGCAATATTTATCGTAAAATATAGCTATATCTTTCCACTGCTGCCCAACAGATAACTGTAGATAACTTGCATGTTGAAATTCTCCGAAAATACTGGTAAGTAGGATACCTACTTAGTGCGCATTTTTACCAACTGCTACCTTATAAACTGTTTGGAAAATAATTTTGAGATCCATCCCTAGTGACCAATTCTGGATATAATCCAAGTCATATTTGACGCGGCCTACCATTTTGTCTATCGTCTTCGTCTCACCCCTATAACCATTGATCTGCGCCAAACCTGTAATTCCTGGCTTCACTTTGTGCCTCAACATATAGCCGTTTATTTTCCTGCGGTAAAATTCATTATGTGGAACAGCATGAGGACGAGGCCCAACAATCGACATCTCGCCCCTCAACACATTAATAAACTGAGGGAGTTCATCCA
>CAZZET010000159.1:0-2542 GCA_964653275.1 uncultured Methylococcales bacterium | reverse complement strand
TACGCCTACCGGGGACTACCAGCCCTCGCGTCCGCTCTCCATGGCTGGCAGCGAATGCTATACCAAGGGTGCACGGATGCTTTGAATTATCAATTTTGCTATTAATGCATAAAAGAAACGGGACATTGACTATACTTTATTAGCAATACCCTTTTTTTAATCAGATTCATACAGTTCCTTTAGTTTTCTGTAAAGGGTGCTCTCGCTAATCCTCAGTTTTTTTGCCAGCGATTTACGATCGCCTTTATGCTGGTTATCAGCCGA
This sequence comes from uncultured Methylococcales bacterium, assembly GCA_964653275.1. GTDB lineage: Bacteria > Pseudomonadota > Gammaproteobacteria > Methylococcales. The sequence goes on along the minus strand of CAZZET010000159.1, from coordinate 2,278 downwards.
CAGCAAATAGCGTTGCTCCATTTCATCCAACGGAATAATCTCGTCGAATTGCAGAGGCATTGGTTTGGGTTGTTCAGATACGGATTTCAGAAGGTCGTGCGGTAGTTCATCCCGTGTAATGAGTTCACCGTCGGCCAGTAGTAATGCACGCTCAACAATATTTTTAAGCTCCCTGATATTACCGGGGTAATCATAACGCATAAGACAATCTAAGGCATTCGGTTCAATGTTCGGTTTCGTGGGTTTTGTAGAGAGCCTTTCCAACATGCTATCTATCAATAGCTGTATATCATCTCGGCGATCTGAAAGCGCAGGAATTTCAATCGGGAAGGGGCTAATACGATAAAAAAGATCTTCACGAAATTTTCCATCTTTAACCATTTGAGCAATATCTCGATGAGTCGCACATATCAGTCGAAAATCGGCGGGTCTAACGTCTATACTGCCGACCCGGCGATAACTAGATGTTTCCAAAAGCCGCAATAATTTTACTTGTAATGCCAGTGGCACGTCTCCTAATTCATCCAGAAATAGCGTTCCACCTTCTGCCGCTTCGACAAGGCCTATCTTATTGTTGGTTGCACCGGTAAAGGCGCCTTTTTCATGACCAAAAAGTTCGCTTTCAAACAGGTTTTCGGTCAAACTCGAACAATCTACTGGAACGAATGCTTTGGCGTAACGCCTACTTTCGTCATGAATCGCCTGAGCCACCAGCTCCTTGCCGGTTCCTGACTCACCAAGCAATAATACTGAAGTGTTGCTGTCGGCGACCCGTTTGAGAAGCCCAAGCATTCTGACAAAGTTGGGAGACTTCCCAACTAAACCGTGACTGCTAGGTACTGCACTAGAAACTCGTGTTTTACGCATAATTTCCAACAGGTAACAAATCTTTCCTTTGTCGTTGAAAATAGGCCTTGCCTCGACATCCACATGTTCATTACCCCGTGGAGTGCGATGCACATGAAGTACGCGCTTAGGTTCTCCCGAATCAAGTACGTCCATCACCGGACAGGATTCTCCAGCCATTTCGCACGGAACCTTGATGCCGTGAGACACTTCGTAACAATTTCGACCCGGAATCATTGAGCCGTCGCCATAGACTTTCTGATATTCCGCATTGGCCGCGAGAATTCGGTAATCAAGACCAAGAATAATTGCCGGGTCTGGAAATGCATCTAGAACGGCGGCTACTTCATGGGGAATTTGCTGGGACAAATCGGACATCGGTACTATGGATTATTTTTAAAAAACTCTTAATTTCGCGAGAATTATACATCTGAACTCGCAAATTTAGGAGTTTTGGGCAACGTCGAGGTTCGACAATGGCATCGAAATCACACGTTATAGAAAAATCTAAGGAAATTAAAAACCTCTAAATAACGGGTGTTACTTAATTATTTGGTCATCTATACTCGATTTTTTGGAGACTGGCATTCATGTTGCCTTATTCCGATAGGGTATCCGTAAAAAGATATTATTCAGAAACCAAATATCGAGGTTATCGACATGTATGACACACTTGTTCAAATCCAAACACAAATTGGGCCTTTCATTCCGAATATCTTCCGGTTTGCAATGCTCATTCTTCCAGTTCTATTTATTGCTTATATCCAAATCGATTCTGAATCTGAATCCGTAAAAAACGACGTAAAACCCAAGGCTTAACTTTTACACTTTATGACTTCATGTCATCGGTTGTCTAGAAAGTTCCCGGCTTTGTCGGGAGCTTAGACAAATCTGCAAATCCTTACAGTTAAGTCTGAGGTTATTTGACTTTTCTGGTTCAGAGGTAGTCGAGTACCACAAGGGATTTCATGTATCTGGTCTAGTTGATTCGATCACCGGCATTATTGCCTGGAAGGCATTGATAGATATCAGTAATATGCATTACAATTAAGGATTTAGCAGGCAAATCTGGACGCTCTTGGCAAACCATTTCTTTCGCTGCCAGCCATGGAGAGCGGACGCGAGGGCTGGTAGTCCCCGGTAGGCGTAGGTCATTTTGGATACCCGTCGTGCGGAGCGCCAGAGGGGATCTAAAATGACATCCGAAACGCCGTCAAGCCATTTGAGGGAGTGCTGCGAAGCCAGTGCCGAGCATCTTGCGATGGTGTGGCGAAGCGGCACGGACGCAGGGCGGCCGGGGCACATTGGCTGTCGCGTTGGCGAGTCGATTTTGGACATGGATGTTCCAAAATCTATCACGAGGTAGCGACACTCTTGTAATCGGGGCAGGGTTTTGTGAATGATCACTGTTGACGGCTATCCGGTTCTCACA
>CAZZET010000158.1:0-2592 GCA_964653275.1 uncultured Methylococcales bacterium | reverse complement strand
GGAGAACGGCAGTGATCTCCCTGCCAAGATGGTATGAACGTAGTACATACACATCTTGCCGTCGTCCTTTCCACATTATCGCTAGATTCCAGCGGCTTAGCTCCAAATGGCGCGCCCGGCGCGATTCGAACGCGCGACCTTCGGCTTCGGAGGCCGACACTCTATCCATCTGAGCTACGGGCGCATATGTTAGCTTGCGGATATTACTCTTTTATTCGGGGCTTAACAAATTTTTGATATGGGCTAGACTGGCTTGGCTCCTTTGTTTTTTGACCTCGGGATCGACAGGATTTCTCTCTGGCCATTCGAGGTCCGCCGCTGGAAGTTCATTCAAAAACCGACTCGGTTTACATACTTCCATTTCGCCATGACGTTTACGGTGTTTGCAATAACTGAACACCAGGCTTTCCCGAGCACGGGTAATACCGACATAGGCCAATCGCCGTTCTTCTTCTACACAATTAGCCTCTATACTCGACTTATGGGGAAGCAGGTTTTCCTCGGCACCAATTAAGTAGACATGTGGAAATTCAAGGCCCTTAGCAGCATGCAAGGTCATCAAGCTTACCCTATCTGCAGTTTCTTCATCCTGGTTTCGCTCGAGAATATCGAGCAACATAATTTTGGCAATCACTTCGTTCAAAGGCATTTCTTTTCCATCTACCTTGCTCAAACGCTTAATCCAATCGATTAATTCGTAGACATTTTTAATTTTGCGTTCAGCCGACCCTGGACTATTGGCGGTGTCCTTAAGCCATTGTCCATAGTTTAAGTCCTCGATCATTTCTGCGATAACTTCGAATGCATCGACGCCCATGACTCGATCGGCTGTATCCATGATCCACTGATAGAAAATACGAAGTTTATGCACTGCCCTACTGGACAATTCCTGCTCCAAACCTAATTCAAAACACGCTGAAAACAGGCTGATGTGCCGTCGGTTAGCGTATCGACCAAGCTTCTCCAATGTATCGGGCCCTATTTCCCGTCTTGGTGTATTAACGATACGTAAAAAAGCGGCATCATCATCTTGATTTAACATCAATCGAAAGTACGCAAGAATATCTTTAACCTCGGTAAAATCGAAAAAAGACGCCCCCCCAGAGATAAAATAAGGGATGGTGTGTTCACGAAGCACACGCTCGAATAACCGAGACTGATGGTTTCCTCGATAGAGTATGGCGTAATCCTTATAGGGAGCTCCCGATTTAAATCGATGATGGATAATATCGGAAATAATCTGGTGGGCTTCGGTATTTTCGTCTCGGTGGCATAAGACACGCAAACTATCACCATAGCCATGCTCGCTCCACAAACGCTTTTCGAAGACATGGGGATTATTAGCAATCAATCGGTTGGCTGCTTTCAGAATCCTTCCGGTAGAGCGATAATTCTGCTCCAATTTGATCACTTCTAACCGGGGATAGTCATTCTTAAGCTGGGCCAAGTTTTCAGGCTGAGCCCCACGCCATGCATAAATTGACTGATCATCATCCCCGACAACGGTTAACTTCCCTAATGTACCCGTCAGCAGCTTTACCAATTGATATTGAGTGAGGTTGGTATCCTGATACTCATCGACCAAAAGATAACGAATGCGATTTTGCCAATACTCGAGCACTTCCTGTTTTTGTTGGAACAACAACACCGGCAGCAGAATCAGATCATCGAAATCTACCGCATTATATGCCTGTAGCTGGCGAGCGTATTGACGATAAAGCTTTGCTGGGAGTTTTTGTTCGGAATCAGCATGCTTTAATGCTTGTTTCGGCGTCACAAACCCATTTTTCCAAGCTGCGATTTGACGGAAATATTTTTCTAAGTCGTCGATTTCATAGGTTTCGTTGGTGTGGTGTATCAATTCCTTCAATACGGTATTACGATCCTGTTCGTCAAATATGGAAATACTGCTCTTAAAACCTAAGGCTTTGTGTTCACGTCGGACAATATCCAAGCCAAGAGCGTGAAAAGTTGATACCTTCAAGCCGCGGGTTTTTTTGTCATCAAGCAGTTTGCTGACACGGTTTTTCATTTCCCGAGCAGCTTTATTTGTAAACGTGATGGCAGCAATATTCCGCGCTGGCAAGCCTTTTTCAATCAAATAGGCAATTTTTTCGATGATAACTCGTGTCTTACCACTTCCAGCTCCTGCCAAAACCAATAAAGGTCTATCAACCGTTCTGACAGCCTTTTGTTGATGGGGATTTAAATTACTTCCGTATGTCATAGGTTAAATCGACTAGCCTGGAATACACACAAGATTTTTAGTGTAGTACCACGTATTGGCTGCATTGCGCTTTCTACACATACGCTCCCACGTCTAAACACTCCCGTATCTCGTGTCGGTTCTAAGCTAACGAAGGTATTATTTGGCTCTTACATTTAGTTTCATTTTCTTATTATGCCAAACTCAATCGCAAAGGTTTGATGTATTTCGTGAAATTTTTGTCACCGAAAGGTACTAAGAGATATCGACTGTCAAATCTAGAAAGGATATTTTTCCAAACCACTTGCAAATACGAATCATTCGTATTAAGATTTAAATAAATAATGGCAAGTAGAGGAGGAAATCATGATTGCAACTGCTACTAG
>CAZZET010000157.1:0-2636 GCA_964653275.1 uncultured Methylococcales bacterium | reverse complement strand
CGGACTCTGACTCCGTCAACCCAGGTTCGAATCCTGGTTCCCCAGCCAAGAAAAATGAAAACTTATAGATCCAAGTTTAAAGATTATTCGAAAATAGGTTACCCTTCGCCTATTACAAGGGGGATTTTCCAGGGATAGCGATTTGGTGCGGGGTTTGCCTAGCTGATGGTTGCGTTTGTGCAAAGTGTCAAAATGTGTCGAGGCAGCCGATACGATATGCATTTCGGACATCATACTAACCTAGCGCACATTTCTCTTTCCCACGGTTGATGACTCTCAAGTGTTTCAGTTCATTTTGAATTGTCTGCAAAGGACGTAAATTATTCTCTTTCCTCTTTCCCGATTGAGTGACCTAAAGATTGGCTTGCGAACCGATCGACAAGTTTTACCTAATCAAGTAGGAAAAACAATTTTAATTGAAGAGATCAGCGTTGGGATTTGCCGCAATACAACAAACCAAATTAATGTATGTGCAAACATCTCAATGGCTTCTTCTAGCGATTTTGAAAAATGTCGCAATGTTTTGTACGCGTCTTCGTCAAAGCGTTGCTGAGTCCAGTATTCCAAATCGGTATTGTCCTCTATCCATGTGTATATATTCAACGGGTGATCGGGGTCCAGTCCTTCAATAAAATCCAAACCAACTGCAATACCAAAGCAGAAAATCGATACTAGTAATAATATGCGGTTTGAATGTTCTTTTACTTGGTTCCAAAGAAAGTAGTAGGTAAAAAGTCCGAGACCCACAAACACTGGCAAGAACACGATTTGCCAGGTGTAACTGGGAAAGAAATCTAGCGTATTGCCCGCCTGCTGCATGGTTTTTTTGAATGCGCTACCGAATCTTTCGTGAATTTGCGCACCATCGTCAATGGCCATATAGAGAAAGAAGCAGGTGAGAATGAGCCAACCTAGAGCTTCGCGTCGTTTGTCGGGTTGTGTCTTGATGCAAATCCAAATAAAACCTAAGGTCAAGCCGAGCATTAATGTTTGGGTACATGCAAACCACGAGGCAAGGCTGTCTTCTCGGGTAATGTTAAACATGCGTCTTAACCCGCCGATTTTGGTCATTTCACCGAAATTGATATGGTAGTCCAGTACCATAAATAGGATTTCTGCGATTGCCGCGATAATGAGTATCAGTTTGGCGATTCGGTGGGTATCGACCGTTAATTGAATAGGTTGCGGAAGTGATCGTTCGTTGATAGTCATGTGGGCGCGATTTTATTCATGAGTTTGCACTCTGAGTGTGCCAGAAGCGAATATGGCACACAATAGATATACCCACAATCCGCATAAGGGTGTGTGTGAAAAGTATTGGTGTACCAGTATTTTTAGGGTATCAGCAGCACCCCTGGTTTAGTCAATTCTCATTTAACGCGATGTCTACAAATAAGGAGCGCGGTAGCCGATCAGTGTTCTTCGCAGAACTCAGTCATGTTTTCTTTGTAGGTTTATCATTGACTGTTTTGTCGCTCTACATAATTTTTTCGGTCCTTCACCACGAAATTTAAGATATGTTTTGGGTAGTGGGGAGCCGTTCTGGGTATAGTTCATTGAGCGGGATCGATTTACCATTTTCCATCACCATCCTTGCGTGTTTTCTTTTCAGATCTCTTTCTGTTTTAACGCCACACGAGTGAGCAATGATGCCTACTTCATGAATGATATTTCGCTGGTAAGCCGCGACGCGTTTTGCCTTGTCTTGGGGAATAAGACCGCGTTGCAATTTTTTGTTATGGGTGGTGATTCCGGTGGGACACGTGTTCTTATTACATTGCAGGGCTTGAATGCAGCCCAAAGAGAACATGAAACCTCTTGCCGATGTTATAAAATCGGCTCCCATACAGAGAGCCCAAGCTACTTCCGTAGGCGTGACACATTTTCCGGATGCGACAATCTTTATCCGTTCGTTTAGATCAAGTTCACTAAGCAGATCTACTACCAGTGGTAGGCTTTCTCTCAAGGGCAAACCGACATCGTCCATTAAGGACATAGGAGCCGCTCCGGTACCTCCATCGGCGCTGTCGATGGTGATGAAATCTGGCGCGGACTCAATCCCACGGGCCTTAATTAATTCGAAAAGTTTTTTGAGCCAGCTGAGCTCTCCAATCACAGCTTTAAAGCCAGTCGGTTTTCCTGTGACCGAACGTATTCTTGCTATCATATTCAACAGATCATTTGAACTATTGATTTCCGGATGCCGGTTCGGACTGATAGAATCTTCCCCCTCTGGGATCCCTCTGATTTTTGCGATTTCGGTGGTTACTTTCGCACCTGGTAAGATGCCACCTTTGCCGGGTTTCGCTCCCTGACTTAGTTTGATTTCAAACATTTTAACTTGGTTGTGACGAGCGATTTCCCGTAGTTTTTCGTCGCTTAATTGGCCATTCTGGTCACGGACTCCGTACTTGGCTGTACCTATCTGAAATACGATATTTGCTCCACCATCTAAGTGGTATGGGGATAATCCACCTTCTCCGGTGTTATACCAACATCCCGCCATTTTCGCGCCTTCCGATAGAGCTAGTACAGCGGGTTCTGAAATAGCACCGTAACTCATACCGGAAATATTGAAGATGGAGCTGGTCGTATAGGGTTTGTTGCAATAGGGACCAATTGTGAGTGCTCCGGGG
>CAZZET010000156.1:0-2735 GCA_964653275.1 uncultured Methylococcales bacterium | reverse complement strand
TACCCAGAATAGAAATCCAATATCATATTTCTTTATTTCTGCTACCCAGGTATCCACATTGGGTCCATCTATTTACTCCCCACATCATCCTCACGATGGAAACCTCCTGGAAACAAATATCAAAGCCAGCCCACTTAACAAAAACAAACCTTGAAGGACAAAATAGCCAACAAATTTAATCAATTCGGTCCAACTAATGGGTTCAATCCAATACGGTCCCCATGCTGTGAGCGACAAACCCACAAAGAAATAACAGGCCCCAAGTAAATTGATAAGGTAGTACATCATATTTTTCGATAGCCAATTTTGAGTCCTAACAAGCTCAATCATATCGTCACCATCTACCCCATGTTTCGAACAATCCATTATTTTAATAAAGTCCGTTCCAACCAAATCACTGCCATCAAGATACTACCTCGTCGACTTTATTATCGTCTGCATTAATATTAGTATCCAAATAACTGTCTGCAATCACCTGCAAAGCAATTAGCTGTGCATGGTTGATTTCCAATGAACGTGACCAACGATACACAAACAAAGGGTTTAAATCGAGTTGCCAACGGTTGATGAATCGAGCGATGAAAAATGGCATCATCCAGGTACGTTTCCATTTCCATGATGTGCGTTCAAAAGGCGCCAGCGATCACAAACAAGGGGATCGGTTACTTGGCCAACAAGACCCGAAAACCACCCAGAATATTTACGAAAGGTAACCTACGACTATTAAACCGTCACGATAAAGAACCCTTTTTTATAGCAGATCAAAAAGACTAGCCTGAGTATTGCACCAAAAAAGAAGGCAAAACCCTTATAAGATGATAAAATACAGTTGCTTATACTGTAATCAAAAGGATTCTGCCTATGGCAAACTGTACCCCAAAGTGGATACAATTTCCAGCAACAAAAAACGGTTGTTCGAGGCCGATTTTTCCGGCGGAGATATCACCTCAGATGGGGGTGTCCTGATCGTGCGGCAAGTCGATCAACGTCTCCAGTTATCTCAGGCTGTGGCAATCCGGTCGGCGATTAACCGGGATCAACCGCTCGCCAGTTGTTCAACATTATGTCGCTTCGAACATCAGTTTGATCGAGCCGCCGCCTGGAAGCTTCATGAGGTCCTGGTCGAACAATTCATCGCGTCTTTCAAACCCCGCCCAAACAACTGGTCTTGGATTTTGATGCCACCGATGATCGGGTTCATGCTCAACAGGAAGACCGGTTTTTTCATGGCTATTACGACCACTACTCAATCGAAAACAGGTAAAAAACAGATTTTTGAATGGACGAAAGGACTTAAAAACGCGGTAGCGTTGGCTAAATCACACAATCGAAAAGCAGTTAGTTGCGCTTGGTTGATATCGAACGAACGTGGTCAACAATACACAAGCAACGGTTTTAAATCGAATTGGCAGCGATTAATGAATAAGGCGATGAAAGAGGGTCTTATTAACGAGCGTTGGCGGTTCCACGATTTGCGTTCAAAAGCGGCAAGCGAACATGAAAAAGGAGATCGGTTATTAGGTCATCAAGATCCGAAAACCACACGAAAATTCTACGAAAGAAAACCGACTCCAGTGAAACCAATTCGGTGAAAAAGTTAGACAATTACCGAAAAATTAGGCAGTTTGATTTTTCAATACACGTAAGTGATTGAAAAATGGGGCGAGAGACGGGGCTTGAACCCGCGACAACCGGAATCACAATCCGGGACTCTACCAACTGAGCTACTCCCGCCATCGTCGAAATTAGCTACTTCTTTATCTAAAGATTAGCCAATTAATACAACCTTCTTTCTACAGCGATTCTATCAGCAGCCATCCAAAACTTCCAGGCAAAACTGGCACGCTTGGCAGGACTCGAACCTGCTACCCTCGGCTTAGAAGGCCGATGCTCTATCCAGATGAGCTACAAGCGCTTGGACTAAGTACAAAAATCGACTTACGAGCGTGCGTGAAGTAAATATTATTTCCTTCAGAATACCTTGGGAAAGCTACTCGAGAATAGGATCCTCGACAGAGAAACGCTGTTTTGAGACCTTTTTGATCAAACCGAACAAACGCTCATGCTATTGAACGGGTGCAATCAAAAATACACTCTTCCAAAGTAAGTTCTCTGTTCTTGGACAACCTACCCGGCTACGCTCTACGACCATACACGCGACATATTTTACAATCAGACTCACTACATCGCAATTCTAGTGAATCGATTTTACTACCTTCCTTCATTTGGTCAGGGTGGAGGAACTCGAACCCTAACCAACCACTTAATTACCGTCTACAGGACGTCGCATACCCTTTAAATTCAAATACTTAAAAAGCATTTTGCACAAACGACCACACTAATATGCGTATAGTATCATAAAAGTGGACCAAAAATTGGGCCAAAGTGAGTACGTTAGTGTGGGTGACTAATAATTTTGATTATGATGGGAACAATACACGATTCGAAGACGCTAGCATCGCATAAGACGGATACATAGGGATAGCAAAATTACTCGCAGACATCCCATACAATGCCAAATCGATTGATGTCTGTCGCATTGAATACAGTACTTCTCCCTATTGTAGAATCGTTGAAAGCATTTTTTCCTTTACTCCAAGACGTCAAGTGTAAGGACAATATTCAGGCTTTTACCTATCTGGTTAAAATGGACGTTAATGCCTGATGATTAATCCATCCAAACGTACATTTTCCCCAAATAATAGAAGAGTGTCGCTACCTCGTGAAAGATTTTG
>CAZZET010000155.1:0-2804 GCA_964653275.1 uncultured Methylococcales bacterium | reverse complement strand
TAATTAAAAAGGGCGCAGAAATGAGCGGATTCTTACATTTTATTCTTGGCCTGATTTCTTTACTAATACTACTTGGTTTGTTGGCGCTATGTTGGCACCAAAATCTTTTAAATATGGCGGAGCAAAGATATAAGGAAGACGAATTAAGAAAAGGGAATCGAAAGCCTTTTTAATAAAAGTAATACCAGTGTCCTTTAGATGCCTAGCCCAGACTTGAGCTGACAATTACTCCTTTGGTAACGCCTTGATTAAATGGATTAGTGTCTGTAGCCTCGTTAATGGTGGTACATACCTGTAAAGCGTTTCTGACCTCGTTGTAAGTTACTTATTTTATAACTCACCCATTACCTTTTGTTGTTACACAAATTTTCGTAAAAGGCGAGTTGGTTCGCACCAAAGACCCAAGCCTAACCCTGTGTTGTCGGGCTTTTTCAGCAAGAACTTTCGCTATTAGTTTCCCTGCCACATCAAGCGAATCTTGCTTTAAGTATCTTTTATAAAAAAACATGCGATCGGAATCCGACCAAAAGGGAGTCCGGCGATTTAAGGTGTCCAAATCACGGTAAATCAAGGTTTTCCGATTTGAGACGCTTCGGGCCTTTTCCAAGTCAATATAGCGGACATGTGGGTATTTATCGCAGACCAAGTGACCATTTGAAATTTGTGCCTTGATGAATATGTGTTTAGGGTAAAGACTATTATGTAACAGCGCTTTATCATGGGAGAGGCGAACAAGATTTACCACAGCCTCTATGATACTTAGTTTTAATGTTTTTGAGATTACACCACCTTTCTGCACATACTCAGTGAGATCAGAAAGAGCGATGTAATTGCTAAGTGCTTAGGTCATTAGAATCGAGCACCTTCCCCGGACACCAAAAGCGACAGGCACCAAAGTGTCAATCCCGGCATGGTCAAAGTTTTTGATATTTTCGAATTCCTTTTTAAGTGTAGGAATTCCAAGAGGATGCCGGATCGAGCGAGACAAATGCTTTTTTTGCCGTTTGAGGAAAACCCACTGGTCCTTACCCTGAGATTTCAATCGAATTTTGGAGACGCCACTCCAACCACCTCGCCTAATATTAGGCTCTTCAACCCATTTTACCTCCAATTGCCAAATGTCCTTAAAAGTTTGAAGATTATTTTTGACGAGGGTTTGTCTCCAATGCTCATTAATAAAAATCATTAGAAAACTGTGATTATTGACTCTATTTCAATTTTACGCCCTTCCAGATTAAAACATAAGAAAATCTACTTTTTTGCTTAGCAATACTTTTTAGGATACCCAACGCTACTTCACTCGACAAAGAAAAACGAAATATCCAACCATATTAATAAATCCTAGTACCGTCAAACTCCAAAACAAAACCAATCTAGCCGTATGTACAACAAAAAAGGTACGAATGGCGGATGTAATCAATATATCGTTTTGTTTTAATTGCTTTACGCTCACAAAAGCGCATCGCTTAATTACCACAATGATATTTGGAATTGACTCACTCCATAACCCACCTGAAACTTTGGTTGGAGCCGTAAATTTTTTGCGGAATCACCTACCCGACGACATCAAAGAACTTATCGGCTATATGTCGAAAGAAGAAGCGAGCATGCTTCACTTCTTTTTAGGTGTGCATCTCCAAAACGCCTTAGGCCTACCCAAGAGCAATCCAAAACTCCTCGCTGATTGCCGAGTAACAAATGCCAATGAAGCCAGTGAATTGATTCTTACTAAGCTATGGCTGAAGTTGAATGGTAGAAATTGAATTGAGTTGAGATAGAGTCATTTATACCTACTAATATATCACCGTCATACGATGCCCGACATTAACATGTTGCCGTCACTAACCATCGAAGTATAGCAATATCATAAAAAATTAGACGGGTAATAGGTTCTTGATCTCCCACAGAATGCGGATCATATTACGCAAAGAAAACCACGAACAATTCGGAAAGAAGATCGACCCGGTACGGTGACCTTATCGCAGCGACGCAAATCGTTAAGAAAAAGCAGTTAACCTAATAGGGATTGAAAAGCTTTTATGATCAAAATATTTAGGCTGTAAATTGCTTCCAACTTGAGAAGAAGGTTACCTTTTTACACCGGTGAGGTAAATTTAAATTAGGGAAAAGTTCATACTATCGATCAAGGGTTCCAATCGATTTGCCCGACTTGCCATTCGCTATATCAAAAGCCAGCGGGAAATGAAAAGGAATTCTCTTAAACATATTGCAAATTTTTCTTTACCTAAAAGATCGCTAGTAACGAATAAACAAATTGCAGGAAAGAATATGGTTCATCTCGTCCTTACCGTTTGCCGTATTGATAAATTGATTCATGTACCCCAATTCAATTCGATAATGCCGCGCCGAATCGACAAATGCACCTATTCCTGCGAACGCGCGGTTTTGTCCGAAACCATTTTCGGCACCCCAATCTGTGGAATTAATGTTGACAAAGACCTCGTCCCATATTGAAGCATAAATTCGATTGGAAAAAAGTGGATGCGTATATTTCGCAAATTGTCTAAACCGCCATCCTGTGTCGTCGCCGTTATTTAAAAATCGTTGTTCCAAGCGAGTGCGCGTAAATAAATTACCCCAGTCGTAGCCATCCGCCCAGCTAAATTGCTGCCAAATTCGATGTTCATCGGTGCTGGAGCTGTCCTGGGGTCTTGTATAAATCCATGCATAGCCTAACCACGCGCTGGAGTTGTCTGAGAGTTTAAAGCCCACACCCGGACGAATAAGACTTTGCCCTAACCGGCTGGAATCATTAAAAAAACGACCCTGACCTTCCATCCACC
>CAZZET010000154.1:0-2838 GCA_964653275.1 uncultured Methylococcales bacterium | reverse complement strand
GTATTTACTAGATTAGCGATGATAAACACATTTTTTTAGATCGTTTATTGTTAGAGTAATCATTTATTAGGGCTATATCTAACAGGTAAAAAATGTGGAAAATTTTATTGCGAATGTTCCTGCGGAAACCTACCAAGAAACTAGCATTGCTGGAAAAGTGACGTGGACATCGCGTTACAATTTAGCCCTATGGCTGGGTATCCCCGAAACACAAAAAATTCGTCTTCGGCTCGTTCTCAAGTTTGAGGATGCTAAGGGGATGCATTCGGTGTTAGTGGATGAAGCTAGTGCTACCCGGAATAACGTATTATTATCGAACCTTGTTCAAGTTACGGCAAGCGGTGTGATTAATCACATGAGTATTTTCCTATATTCTGACAGTATCAATTTCGTGTACGAAGTAGATGAGCTTTTTGCCCAGAGGAAAAAAAGCGTCAAACGCTCTCCCATTAGATCTGCAGCCTGACGACGGGTATATACAAATAACCAGTTGTATTCAGTTTTATGCTCCATAAATACGCCGTTTGGTTACCGGTTAAGTAACAGGGAATTAACACTTCGCAAACGAGGTAAGTTCAATTGGCCTCAATCATTGCATGCCATGGATTTATAAGCAGATGATGGAAGGTCTTGAGCAATGCTTCTACTATCCAATAATAAAGATGTTGGTAGTGAACTAAATTCAAGTCCAGTAAGACGGTTAATGCGCTCCAACTCAGAACACTCGCTGCGAGATCGGAATTTAATCACTTGGTTCCTGGGACACTGTTTCATTAATTTTATCCTCATACAGTTGTATATATTCATGTCAATATACATTAAGCTAATCTTGTGCCAATAATTTTATTCTGTTTAAATTCAATACTTTTTCAAAATAAATTGCGGACGCACCAAAATTCAAGTGCTAATTTACCCTGAAAAGGGTCCACATGTGACCTAATTTTACAGGCCCTATATTGAGGCAAATAGAAGTTAATCGGTAATGAAAATATGCTATACCTTCAATCCAAAATTCTTATACCAGGCTATCCGGTATGAATACACAGGCTAAATCTAGCCCTGTCGTCCAATCAGGTAGTCACTGAGCAACGCGCGACGTACCGCCACGTGTAATGACACGTACCTGATCGCCGATAGCAAATTTGTCATGGGGTGATAGTGCCTGAACGATAGCAACAGTTCGACCATTGTCCAATCTAACAGTGATCTCTACGCCCTGGGTCCGAGTCACGCCTTCCTCAATCGCAGAACCTGCCAACCCGCCAGCTACTGCGCCAATAACGGCCATAATTGCACTACCCTTGCCTCCACCAACAGCGCTGCCGGCAATACCGCCTACTGCCGCACCTGCACCGCCGCCAATAGGCGTTTTGGTCCCTTCTATCTTAACCGGCCGGAGATGTGCGACCGTACCGAATTCGACCTGCTGAGGTGTGCGGGCCTCGGACCGACTATAGCTATCACCGGAAAGATTCGATGCACACCCAACCAAACCGATAGTTATAAATAGTAAAAATATGAGAAGCCTGTTTTTCATGTTAAATGCCCCGTAAATAATTTTTTCTCGGCTTTTCCGGCAGCCGATATTCTGTGTGACTATGGCCTTTAGGATAAGTGCTTCCAATGTAGTTCGACACGGAGGAAACTACTCCTAACCACACTGTCCCTTTCTCACCGGTTTCTCCATTGTATGAAAGGTTTTCTTTGGAAACAATCCCATCGAGTTGATTGACCTCTTCAAGTTACAGAATCAGATTCAGTGTCAAAATAATCAAATGAGACCAATTTATATATTTCCACCCATCTTAGTACGAGGCCTATCGAGTTACCGATGTTCAATTCAGTGACCAATTATTTTTTCTACTTCTTCGATAAATCGATTATTCCCTGTTAGTTGCCCTCTTGCGATAGTTTCCTGAATGAAGGTCAATTCTCCAGTTGAAATCGCACTTTGTACAAATTTACGATAGTGGGATCGCCTCCCATCATCTGTATCGCCTACAAGCTAGATAACAAGGATCAAGATCAGGAGTAATCTGCTCCTTGCTTTCCATTCAAGCTTTGTAACTGGAGCATGGATATTCTTCTGCGGATGTAACCAATCTGGCACGCACTGGATTTCATTCAACATAGCGAATACAAGCCAAGAGATATTGATCCGTTTGGATCGGACTTGACTTGTACCGACTCTCCCACAAAGTTCCACAAGGCGCTACATCAGTTGACCAAGCCACGCAACATCCTCAGGAGGTTCAATTATCGAGTGGGTATGGTTAGTCATCAGGCACCATGCATACACACGCACATTATAAATACTTCGCCATTCCGACAATGTTTCCAAGTAATACTTAAAGCCTTGTTCCCTGGCAAAAACAACCTGTCGGTTATGTCCCCTTTTTTAAAGTCGATCGTCCCTAAGTGCACTTAACAATGCCCATTTGGCCAAGGTCAGTTTGACCAAATTGTCAAAAATTTATGCACCACCCGTTCAATGCATCAATGACAAAGATTTTTAAAGGCGCTAACACATTGACAAATCTGGAAAAGTTACGCTTTTAGCAAGTTTGGCACGAAACCAGCCTAGGAATATTTAACACCCATTAGTATGGGTCGGTAGGTGCTTTCAAGGTTATGAATTAATGAGATGTTTGGTTTATATGGAATTACAGCTCAAATCATACCTAAGTCAGTTGCCACTGATCTGAACCGACTATTCACTTTACTTGGTAACAACTTAGAGAGATCACAAAATGAGTATTTCGACGTCATTAAGGCACGCATGTGTCGCCGCAATTTTGGTCGCATCATCCCATACCCACGCAGCTTCCGTCCAGGACG
>CAZZET010000153.1:0-2992 GCA_964653275.1 uncultured Methylococcales bacterium | reverse complement strand
TCCTGGATATTTAAAAGGCGTGAGCGAGGTTGCCATTTGTAGGCATGAAAAAAAAAATTGGAAATACACTCCTTCATGAATACGGTTTTTGGGCTATACAATGCAATTGAATCATTTACAAACTGATGGGGGAGATTCTAACATCCAAGAAGGATTTATTAGTTGGGAATCCGCAAAAAGGTTTTATGGTCTCGCTATGGTCTATGTGTGTGCTGGGCATGGCACTTAACTAGTCGGGTGCAAGTCCCGATACCAGGTATTCGCAGAGCCGAAGGTTAGCGAAAGGGCAATGGCGTCATCGCGAGGTGGGGTCTGAAGGAAGTCCAACGTAAAATTGCGGGGCGGTGTGCAAGAACCCAATCTGAGGTGTGACGTATTCGGGGCCAGTGGGCACGTGGCTATTAAGCCCTCCATCTGCACGGGGATACGTTTTATAAATTGGGCGTTTACGCAATGAAAGTTAAGTGTCTTACCCCGGGGAGGTCTGTCTTGTGTGTAAGGAAACACTGAAAGCTGAGCAATCGACTTTGATCGCACGGCAGAAATCAGCAGAGGACATAGTAGGTGTTCCCTCGAATACTGAAGGTCCGAACATTGTTGGAGATTGCCTGATATGAAGCATCATCCTGTTTTCACAGGCCAGCGGACACAATCCCGATAAGGGACAGCGGATCATGGGAAAAGATCACCAGCAATCCTCCAGCGAAGAAGTATCATTGTTAGCGTGAGTATTAGAGAGGAATAATCTGACTCAAGCGCTGCAACAAGTCATCCAAAATAAAGGAGCGCCCGGAGTGGATGGAATGAGCGTAGGAGAAGTTAAGGACTACCTTCACGATCATTGGCCCCAGATAAAACAGAACTTGGAGAATGGCAGCTATCGTCCAGAAGCGATCAAACGGGTAGAGATACTCAAAGGTGATGAACGTATGCGCAAACTGGGTATACCGACGGTGTTTTCATAATGCCCTCTCTACAGTTGGCTTTAGGGGTGGGGTTGTTGGTTTGTGCATCTTCTTCGAGTTTCTTATCCATTCATTGAGCTCCGATTCTTTGCTGGCACTTATGCTTAAATAAAAAGACATACCGGCTTTGGGCTTCCTAGCTTCAACGATTTTTCGTTTGATCCAGTAGTATACTACATGGCGACTAACGGAAAATTTTTCCATCACCTCATTAACCGTTACCTCACTCGGCAGTCGAGGATCACACGGTGGTATTTTATGCTTAAAACGAATCCACTGAATGCTGCTAACTGTATAGTTATTATCCTTGCCGGTTTTAATATTACGTTGGTTGAAATAGTTGGCAATTTCTCCGTTATCGTACTGATTGCTTAATTCTCGAACTTTATTAACAATTTCAGGTGAGGCTTGCCATTTTTCATAGCATCGTAGTGGTACGTGGGTTTCGATCGTCTCTGTGGCGCAACCTTGCCAGCGAACATGCAAAAGGATTTTTTTACCTTGTTTCTCTACCGTAATGTCTTTTATCAGCTGACGAATGATACGTTTCTTGTTTTTTGAGCTCGTACTGACTGAATTCCAGATTTTTGGTAAATCGCTACAAAGGGTTATCAGTTGATCTTTATTATCGGTAGCGATTTGAAGTGCTTTTTCCTTTTTTAGATTGGCTATTTGATCGCGAACTTGTTCTTCTGTGGTCAGCGCATCATTCCATTTCTGTTCAAGGGTTGCCGCTACCAAACGGTTGGCGGGATCAACCTCCTCATAGCGTCGCTGAGCGAGTTGAGTGTTGTACTCGGCTTGAGCCAGTCGCATTTGCCACTGTTTTTCAATCCGCTTATGGCGAGCTTGCAATTCATCAAATGCCTGTAGAGCGATATTGATCTGCTCTGGATTCATAACCGCAAACATGCGAGTGATGATCGGTGTTTCCAGTGCATCGCTACGAAACGAAAAACACACACGACCCGACAGGCCTTCTCTCTTCTTCCAAGTGCATTGATAGGTCGGGTATTGTCCATGATTGCCATAGTAACGTACCGTCAATTTTCGACCACAACCGCTGCAAAGTAAAAGCCCTTGTAGTATTGCCTGACCTTCTCGAGCTGCCCCGCCTTGTAGTAGTGGGTTGTGAGTACAATTTGAGGTGAGCGTTCTGATATTTTTTTCGTATTCCTCCCAAGTGATATAGGCTTCGTGGTGATCTTTAATCAACACGTCCCATTCTTTTTCCGGCAACACTTTGGTGTTCAGGTGAATCGTACCATCTTCTGCGAGCTGTTTTTGAGTGCGATAGCGACCATAAACGTAAGCGCCCGTGTAACAGGGGTTGCGCAGTAATCCCATCACGCGCCCATGGCTAAGCCTTCCCCATAAAAGTTTGCCGGACCATGCTCCGCCATAGGCTCGTTTTGGAAAAGTGATTTCATGCGTGGCAAAATAGCGAACAACCGCGTAAGCACTGCCGGTTTCATGAAATTTCTCAAACAATAAACGAATAACACCTTGCACTTCTTGATCTGGGTCGATTATCGTTTTTTGATCCTGGCAGCAATAACCCACTGGCAGAGGGTATCGTAGTTCACCTTTACGCTCTTTATTCAGCTTTCCTCCTTGGAGGCGCGCGCGGATGTAGTGGAGTTCGGCTTGAGACATCGTGCCTTTCAACCCCAAAATCAGTTGGTCGTTGAAGTCTGATGGGTTGTAGCAACCATCCTCGTCGATAATCAAGGTGTTGGTCAGTGAACACAATTCTATTAGTCGATACCAATCGGCATTGGAGCGGGACAGGCGCGACGCCTCTAACGCAAAGACTGCGCCCACATTGTTCATCGAGACTTCGGCAACCAGCACTTTGAAATCCTCGCGGTGTGTTGCACTGGTGCCCGATAGGCCAAGGTCTGCGTCCAGTATCTGTATGCTCTCCGACTTCCAGCCCATCTGGATAGCTTTTTCCCTCAGGGCATACTGACGTTCTGTGCTCTCCTGATGAAATCTGACTTGCCCCATGGTTGACTGGCGAAGGT
>CAZZET010000152.1:0-3048 GCA_964653275.1 uncultured Methylococcales bacterium | reverse complement strand
TGGATTCTCAAGAACCAATTTCACGGCAATTTCGACACAATCCAAAAATTCAAAACCCAACCCTCTGCGTTGCCGTTCGTACCACGCAAAGGCCAATTCAATATCACCCTTGGCTCTGCCTGTGTAGCGCAGTTTCATTTGTATTTTCCACGCAAGTCCTCATGTACGGTTTTCCAGTCATGAAGCTGTAGCTTTCCCTTTTTATAATCTTGATATCTTTTATCTAACTCTTTTTATTGCCACTCAGGCATCGGAATTGCAAAATTGCTCACAGCAATTGAGTCCTATATATCTCCGACAAGAAGTAGTTTTTCAGACAATCCCAGTTTATCAATTTCATTTTTTATTTCGTCGGATCTCATATTATTTTCTCTTGGCTGGCAGACTACATTAGTTCTCGACTTGTAAGCCATAATATCGGTGTATTTATACGTCGCGCATGAGTAAAACTCAAGGTCCTCACGAAGCATATGCTTGACCTATATGTTTTTCTGGCATACATTAGTTATATATTTAGTTGAAGGCAGAACGACATGAAAACCGCTAGTTTATTTAAAAATGGTCGAAATCAGGCTGTTAGGCTACCTAAGGCACTTGAATTTAAAGGCGTCAGTGAGGTTGAAATACGAAAAGAAGGGAACTCAATTATTATTACGCCTATTCGTAAAAATTGGAGCAGCTTTTCCGATGTATCGAAAGCTGATGGAGATTTCTTGAACGAACGTAAAGATGTCATCGAAGAAGGGCGGAAAATATTTTAATGGTTAAGCCGATTTATATGTTGGATACCAACACCTGCAGCTTTTTAATCCGCAAGAGGTCCGAGTATTTGCTTGATAAACTCCAAGAATTAGTTGTGTCTGGGCATCAGCTGGTTATTTCTACAATTACTTATGCGGAATTAACTTTTGGTGCTATCAACAAAAAAGCCAGTCCAAAAATGCTTGGAATTGTAACGGAGTTTGTCGACAGGCTTGATAATGTATTATCGTGGGATAAAAAAGCAGTTGAAGCTTCGACGGCAATCAAGAAAACACTTGACTCCGAAGGTACACCAATCGGTCACAATGATATTCTCATAGCTGGCCATTGTATTTCCATTGATGCAACATTGGTAACTGATAATGTTCGTGAATTTAAGCGCGTTGATGGGCTTAGGTTTGAGAATTGGGTGGACCGATAAACGGCCCAGATTTATTTTATGGATTCTTCTGCTATTACAAAATCAATCACAAGCGCGGGAATTGCTGTAGGGATATGCCGTAATACCACAAACTAAATTAAGGTATGCGCGAACATTTCGATCGCTTCTTCCAGGGATTTGGAAAAATGCGGCAACGTACCGTACGCATTCTCGTCGAAACGCTCCAGCGTCCAGTCGTCCAGATTGGTGTAGTCATCTAGCCAGGTGTAGATATTTAGTGGGTGCTCGGGTTCCAGGCCTTCAATGAAATCGAGACCCATTGCGACACCAAAGCACCCCATCGACACCAACAATAAACTGTGGGCAGATTTTTCTGCCAGGTGGCGCCATAGAAAATAGTAGGTAAAAAGCCCAAGACCCACACACTTAATAAACTGAAATATTGCCAGAGCTTGGTTTCCTGAAATATTGAAAACCCTGTTCTGACCCGCGGTTTTGGGCACTGGCACATGTTAGGAAGAACCCGGAATACAAATCAGAGTCTGGCTGTTTCCATTCGTGACCACCAGGCTCCGATTCGGGTACATTTGTATTATTCTAAAAACCAGTTCCTGTTAATCATCTGAGCTGTCATCTGAGCTGTCATCTTGGTTACGACGACGCTTGGGGCATTTGTTACGCTTACCTTTGAATGCCTTGGCGGTGTCCCCGACTAAAACCTGGATCCAGCTTTGTGCCAGCGTTTTTCCCTTGACAGGATCCTTTACGCTGAGGCAGATAACATAGTTGCCGTCAATGGCGGGATCAAAGAATTCAAGACTCGTTCCGAGATTGTTAAAAAATTCGTAGTTCCACGAGTTCTGGGCAACGTTTTGATCCGTAGAGTCGAGGTTGTTTTGATACGTAACCAGATTTTCGGCTGGAGTACCCCCATCATTGGGAGTATTGTTATTTCCGAATGCATGATCGAACAACGGTGCAACGAGGCTGGGTGTGATGTTGTCGAAAACCGTAAAGTTGGTTTTTGGACCGGGATCCGCATCCATAGCAAGTTCGTAGACAAAGTCTGAAAATACTTGATCGGCACTCCCGTCATAGTTAACGTTTATCGACCAATCAAAACTCCAGAGGGGTGTCGTCAGACAGGTGGGTGAGAAACTAAAACCGGGACACGCGTCCCCGGCTGGAAAACTATAGGTGCCGTCTCCACCGCTGATAGTGGGATCTGTGTCGTCTGGTATCGGAAACCGAGTCTTGGCGCGAAGCCCAACCTCGATGCCATCGCGACGATTGGTGGTAAAAAACCCGTTGGTATTACCTGATCCAAATATGGTGTTAGGTGTGACATCTTGATCGTACTCGAGTTTTGGTTTTTTTGCGTTTACGTCGATACTGAAACTGAATGAACCGGCGAGTAAGACCGCCATTGTAACGGGTAGTTTTTTCATGCTGTATTCCTAATCTTGTTTAGTTAAACAACTTCTGAGCGTATCACCCTCAGTTTTCGCTCGATTTCCCTGACCGCTTATAATTTCCATTCGCATGCTAAAAGGTGATCGTCGGGTAATTTACTTAGTATAGTTAAGCATCCGAAGTTGTCGCGAAGACCATCCGTGAAAAAGTACCATCAAATGTCCTAACATCTAGTCGAAGGCGGTGTTGCATTTGTTTTGGACTAAATAAAGATCTTGAGATCAAGAGAGGGCAAATAGCACATCTAGATAAGAACCGTAGTAACAATGATCTAGAAAACCTCGCGTTTCTTTGTATGGGTCATCATGACGAGCATGACTCACGTACTAGCCAATCCAAGTCATTCCTTGTTCCAGAAATTAAAGACTCTAGAAATGAACTGTACATATATTGGCAAACACCAGAAAAGGCTACACATAAGGATATTGTCC
>CAZZET010000151.1:1942-3181 GCA_964653275.1 uncultured Methylococcales bacterium | reverse complement strand
ATGGAAGATCCAGAGTGTTTTAATGAGATGGTGTTGGAATTTCTTGCAGGTAAGTAACGCAGGCAGTGAATTTTGACCGAAACACTATCAGTTGTTTGTTGATGGCTTTTATTTAGAGTGGATGACTCAAGCCGAGGAATCGTGTGTGCGCGATGATGATTCTATGGGCAGGAGATGTAATTATAGGTACATCACTTGGAGTAAATTATGGATAATGAAAAAGTAATATCCCATCAAATTGACTCGACCAATTCTTTATCTTTAACCGTCGAAAAAATTACCAAAAAAATCAATAATACAGGAGACCTAGCCTATGTCACTGTCGCTAGACAGCTTGATATACTTGAGGAGTTAATGCTTTTTCCTTTTGGGCGATTTCTTTTAGAAAATAAGGGAATCAATGGGTATTGGACACATTACATGGTCATGCATCCGCAACGTGGGCGTTTAACAGGTTTGAATAGTGATGGTAAATCATTTACTAATTTAGAGAAATTTTTACTTGATAGTGCTCCTACGCTATTAGCAACACAACAACGTTTTGTTCATTTTCAAAGGTATTTACAACAAGAAGTCAAAAACAATCGAAGTTTGGCATCTATTCCCTGTGGCTTGATGGGTGAACTTTTGACGTTAGATTTAACTCAGGTTGAGAATCTAACATTAGTGGGTATCGATCTTGATCCGGATTCTTTATCGGCGTCACAATGTTTAGCAAAGCAGCTTGGTTTATTTGATAGAGTCGAATATCACTGTAAAGATGCTTGGCATTTACCCTTTACTGGAACATTTGACGCCATCACAAGTAATGGTCTAAATATATACGAATCTGATGATGAAAGGGTTATTGAATTATATAAACAATTTCACCAAGCATTAGTTCCTGAAGGAGTATTGGTCACAAGTTTTGTTACGCCTCCATCCAATTTGAAAGAGGGGATAGATACATGGGCTTTATCAAAAATCAACCCAGATAATTTGCTATTACATAAGATCATATTTTCTGACATCATTAATGCTCAGTGGCAGTGTTTTAGAACCGTTGAGCAAACGGAAAAACAGCTAAGAGCAGCAGGTTTTTGCAGATTTGAATTTATTTTTGATAATGCCAGAATGTTTCCAACTGTTATTGCAAAGAAATAAGGTTTGTTTCTAATAGCAGTAGAATCAAGCATTCACGTAATTATTTTCTAATATTAGAGATAGATATAATAATGAAAATGTATTGGCTAATATCGT
>CAZZET010000151.1:0-1842 GCA_964653275.1 uncultured Methylococcales bacterium | reverse complement strand
TCGATTGTGGTATTGAACAAAAGTGGTCTGCGGAACAGCAAAAATGGTGGTATGAAGAAGCGGGTGGCTACTTTTTCTCAACAGCAATCCGTTGTCGATCATGTAGAGAAAAGGAACGAAATCGGAAGGCACAATCTAGAAAGACGCACCTAGAAGGATTCCACAAGCTGGGCGACAGCTAACCAATACGTTTGGTGTCACTCAAAATCGACAATTTCTACTACCCTTAGCAATAACGGCCATTCCATTGGTTCGGAGGAGGAAGAATTCGCTTGCCACGGTAACCTTAGTTTGCGGCTTATCCGATAGTTATACCCTAAGATTATACGCGTTATTGGATGCCGGTATGCCTAGAATGGCGTCATAACAAGTAAAACAAATTATGTATGCACCTTATTTTGGCTTGCAAAGCCCACCTTTCAGATTAACACCTGATACCTCCTGTTTTTTTGGAGAGGGGCAACGAAAAGCAATTTTGGATGGCTTAATATACGCGCTCAATAATGGCGACGGAATAATTAAAGTCATAGGTGAAGTGGGTAGTGGAAAAACTCTATTATCGAGGGTTCTTGAACAAAAACTTCCCGATCATTTTGAAATTCTCTACATTTTAAATCCAAGAATTCCACCCGATAGAATTTTATTTGCGATTGCTATGGAATTGGGTCTAGAGGTGCCTTCGAATACGGACAAAGTCCTTTTGCTTCATCAACTGCATAATAAGTTGTTAGATCTCCACAAGAATCAAAAGCAAACGGTCGTTTTTATCGACGAAGCGCAATGTATTCCTTTAGAAACTTTGGAAGAAATTCGCATGTTGAGTAATTTGGAAACAGGCGTCAACAAACTCCTCCAAATTGTCTTGTTTGGCCAGCCTGAATTGGATGTCCGCCTTCGTAAACATTCTGTTCGGCAAATTAAGGGACGGATTGCTCACAGCTTTTATCTTCCTCCATTGGAAAGCAACGAAACCTATCGCTATCTGGATTTTCGTTTACGCTCCGTTGGCTATAATGGGCCGAGCCTGTTCAACGGTCTAGCGGTTCGAATGATAAACTTTAAATCAGGCGGATTACTTAGGGCAGTGAATATACTTGCTGACAAAGCGTTGTTGGCAGCGTATTCCAAGCAGTCAAAGCAGGTGGGTGTTTCGCAGGTTCTCCAATCGATCTTAGATGGGTTTCCAATGAAAACGGTAGTAAATTCCATTGTTTGTATCAGCATTATTCTTATTGTTATCTCATCCAAGGTATTCGCGTTTTCCCCAATAGATCTGATAACTCGGTACTATGACCATTCTTTGGTTACCGAACTGGTTTCTCCCATCCCCCTACTAAATGATAATGTCGTTCGCGACGGTGGTCTTGTGTCCTTCCCAGAACAGGAAGAGACAACCATTCAACAACTTGTGCAAACGCGCATTCGCGAAAGTCAAAAATGGCTTGGAAAACCAAGCGCTGGCCGTTTCAGCATTAAACTGCTGCAAATCGTAACACCAAATACAAAGTTATTGGAAACGCTATTGGCTCGCCAGTTACCTGTAGAGATGCTTCAGCAGGTTTATCTGCTATCCCATAAGAAAGGCAGTAAGACAGTATGGTCAGTGTATTTAAGCGAATATGATAGTTACACGAGTGCTACTGAGAGTTTGTCTAGACTGCAAAAGAAACTGAAGAAAAACCAACCGTATATTGTGCGTTTGTCTACCCTGAAAAAGTTTTATGTTTAAGCGTTAAGCCCGGAAACTTTTGTCCTGGTGTATTTCTTGAAAGTGGATTGTCGTCTGCTACCTTTTCTGAAAGGTAGTAAAAGAATGAACGTATACTCAAAATTTAGTGTTTT
>CAZZET010000150.1:0-3350 GCA_964653275.1 uncultured Methylococcales bacterium | reverse complement strand
TTTACCTACAAGGGTCAGTTTTTTTCTGTTATGAGTGCGATTCCGTGTTTCACAAACGAATCGCCAGGTTTAAATTAGTTTCAGATTACCAATGGCAACTTGACCACCCAGTTTTACATAAATGGGGCCAATACCCTCAGAGCGCCACCTTTCCAAAGTCGCTTCACTGACCTGCCATCGATTACACAGCTCTCTTTGTGTCATAAGTGCCTGATATTCATTTGGGTTTTGGACATCTAGATAAAGCAATGGAGATCTATCCGAACCTATCGTTTGACTCCGATGATCGCCTTTTCCCAAATCAAGATATAATGTCAGACTGCTCATCGTTGCTACTCACCAGCAAAAAGTACAGAACACTGCAGCATATGGCGTTTTGTCAATCTAAGACGCAAAGGAATGGTCAAGCCTACTTCCTAACCGGCTTCAAATTGGTCATTATATGATACTTTCAATACCGCATTATCTACCGTGTCTGACCCCTTTGGTTATTAGGAACGCTATCATAAATAGGATATTTGAATGTCTTTAGATCTTCCCCGTGGAGATATTCATGTTTATTTTTCATTTCCCGATCAGATTAACGATGAAACACTTCTTACCAAATACCGTTACTTTCTTTCAAAAGAAGAAAAAGAACAATGGCAACGATTTCATTTTGCTCAACATCAACACCAATATCTGGTTACCAGAGCGCTGATTCGAACAACATTGTCTCTTTATACCAATAAAGACCCATCTGATTGGTGTTTTAGCCTAAATAACTATGGAAAACCAGAAATAAAAAGAAAGCCGAGAGATCCCCATATTCGATTCAATTTATCGCATACAGATGGATTAATCATGTGTGCTGTCATGTTAGAAAACGATATAGGAGTCGATGTAGAAAACAGGGAACGGAATAACGAACTTAAAAAAATTGCCGATCGTTATTTCTCCAGCCAAGAAATATGCACTCTTCACCAGGCTCCAAAAAACTTGCAAAAACATCTGTTTTTTGAATACTGGACTCTTAAGGAATCATACATAAAAGCCCGAGGAATGGGCTTGTCTATACCACTAGACCAATTTTCTTTCGATATTACGAGTAAGGAAAAAGAAGGTGTAAAAATCTCATTCGATCCCCAGTTTAACGATAATCCACATCACTGGAGGTTCTTGCGCTTCAAACCGAGTCATCAGCACTTAGCTGCGTTAGCCATCAAATCAAAAACAAATTTGCGTTTTAACGTGATAACGAAAAAAGTCGTACCGCTAAAAAGTATAAAACTCTTTAACCTGCCGTTTTCCTAAACAAATACAAAGCTGGTATGGTTTATGTCTAAATCACTCCGTAAGCAACCTAAAGTTTTACACCAGCACTACCATTATATTATCGCCAGACCTACCCTTTCACTTTGATCCAATCAGATTTTGGCAACCCTTTAGCAACGATGTATATAGCTTATTACTGGTCGTTGATCGAGAAATCTCGGAGTCGATCCTGCACACTGCCGGCCGTTTTATCTTGGTTCGACCAAAAATAGATTTTAGTACCGACAAAAACCAATTATCTAAGTAAATAGGTTTACTGATAAAATGAGCCACTATGAAAATAATCTTAAAAATCTTCAATTCTTTGATCCTTATTTCCAGTATTGGAGGGTGCGATTTATCGCAATTACCACCCGATCAACTGGAATTTAAAAACAAAATAGAAACGTTGCAGACTGAATATGGCCTTGCCAAAAACAACGGAAACAGTGCACTAAAACAGCAGATCGAAGAAACCGCCGTTATTTTAATGCACAACACCCCCTATCAAGCCGTCGAATGGGTGGCAGAAGTCGATTCTGTCAGTGACGACCTGTTTTCAGTCTCCACCAAGAGCGCGCCCTATACATTTCATTTGAAATTTTTTGCTCCAGAAGCGGTTGCCCTGGCTAAATCACTTAAAAAAGGCGACAAAATAAAGTTTTCAGGCAATATTGGAACCGAAAAATCAGGAACCATTGATGAGGGTATCAATAATCCCCAATTCAGATTTTATCCCGAAAACGTCAAAACCTATGATGCAAACAATTTTGCCGTCCAAGACATTAATATTACTTCCGATCCAGCTGCTATCAAAAAACTTCAAGATGTAGCAAGATGCAGGCTAGATCTCGAATGCTGGGCAGGTCGCCATTTCACAGCAGCAACAACCCATTGCCAAAAACCCATCGAAAATTTAGCTAAATACAATCACAAATGGACAAATGGAGTGTCGGAGCCCAAATTCAGCCAGCACAAATGGTTCGACGTCGAAAAACTGTACATATCCTATCTTGGCGATAAAATCACTCTCCAAAACGGTCATGGCAACTGGGACAACCAAAAATACTCTTGCGTATTCGACACACTAAACAATACAGTCATTAAGGTTGGCGTCCTGCACGGCAGTCTTTGAAGAAATCGCTTATTAACGTCCTCGTAAAATCTAGACGGATAAAACCGCAGGCAATTAATAAAATCTTTATTTGCCTCAAGCTAGTCGGGGTATTCAAGCATAGATCGGTTCATCTAAAGCTCGAGAGTGAATAGGCTACTACTTTAACCTACGCATATTTTGTCTGGTGTGGAAGGTTCTGCCCTTACGCGAGTTCCTCCATAATTACCTTTGCTTTGCGTATATCGGCGGTGTCGAAGCCTTCGGTGAACCAGCTCGATACTCCGTCGAGTAGTTTGTGTGCTTCAGCCACCTTATTTTGTTCTTTCCATAATCGTCCAAGTATGATGGCTATTCGTAGCTCTATTGACTTGGCTTTTTGCTTTCGAGCCAACTCAAGGCCCCGCTGCAAACAATCTTCTGCCTCATCAACATGTCCCTGTTTCTGTAACAAAACACTTTTCAAACGGTGAAGCTCGGCCACATAAAAACACTGATTACCTTTCCCGGAAATTTCCAATGCCATCCTTAAAGAAGCGATTCCTTCGTCAAACCGCTCTGCCGCTCCCAACACCTCAGCTTTAAGACCTAGGAAATAAGGAACAGCAAACAACTCCTTCACCCGCCAACTATCTAAGCCTTCCTGTAAGCGCTCGAGGCCTTCATCGATCTGTCCCTCAATAGCCAAAGCCCAGCCCGATAATATTGTTCCCCAAGCTAGCCATTGCCTAATACTATGCTCGGACGCCACGTCTATTGCCATTTTGGCACTGGCAGCAGCAAGCGCGGCATT
This sequence comes from uncultured Methylococcales bacterium, assembly GCA_964653275.1. GTDB lineage: Bacteria > Pseudomonadota > Gammaproteobacteria > Methylococcales. Next base: position 150 of record CAZZET010000150.1, on the reverse strand, counting down.
CCCACTGTATTGGTGAAGCGTTGCTTGATAACACAACGCGAATGTTTCCGTATGCCCATGGGAAAGTTTTTGAGCCCTCACCAAAGCAGTGTCCATCATTGCCTGAGCACTATCAGGATGACCAAGCATCCAGTGTGCTTTGGCCCCGTA
>CAZZET010000149.1:0-3420 GCA_964653275.1 uncultured Methylococcales bacterium | reverse complement strand
CCTGCAATGCGGTTTGAAAGGTCAACCACTCGGAAACAAAGCCGTTAAACGGGGGTAACGCCGAGATACTGATACACCCAATGAGAAACACCACCGCTGTTTTCGGCATACGCCGAATCAGACCTCCCATCCGTTCAATATCACTTTCATGGGTCTGGTGCAAAATTGTGCCTGCAGAGAGGAATAGCAGGCTTTTGAAAAGGGCATGGTTCAGTGTGTGAAACAACGCAGCCACTAGACCCATTGCCCCCAGATGTGGATGGCCGGTACTATAAAAAACCATCGACAAGCCCAGGCCCATGAAGATAATGCCAATGTTTTCCACAGAATGATAGGCGAGAAGTCGCTTCAGGTTATGTTGCATTAGTGCATACAATACGCCTAGTACTGCGGAGGCACTGCCTAATACCAGAACCACAACACCCCACTGCCAATGCAGGTCTCCAAGCAAATCAAAACTAAAGCGGATCAAGCCGTAAATGGCCACTTTGAGCATGACACCGCTCATCAGCGCGGAAATATGCGATGGGGCAACCGGATGAGCTTCGGGCAGCCAGGCGTGTAAGGGCATGATGCCGGCCTTCATACCGAAACCGATCAAGGCTAACGTAAATGCAATATTTGCCCAAAACGGTGAGAGTTGTGCTGCGCGCATGGCCTCAAAGGTGAACCCTTCACCGAAGCCCGCTAACACCCCGTAGGCCAGAATAATAAACAACGCACCGATTTCCGCCATCAGCAGATACAAAAAGGCAGCACGGCGATTGGCCGAATTTTCATGCTCATAAGCGACCAGAAAATAACTTGCCACCGACATCAGTTCCCATGCGATCATAAAGAAGAATGCATCATCCGCAATCAATACCAATTCCATTCCAGCGACAAACAATCCTGTGGGCAGTGCAAGCGCCCACAAGGGGTATTTACCGTGTCCATACTCCCGCACATACGCCGGACCGAATAGGCTAACCGCCACCAGGGCCAGGCCAATCACGCTGAGGAAAAATCCGGATAATGCATCGATTCGTACATGCCAGTTGAGCCAGGGAAGTCCCAGTGGAAGTTGCCCGGAAATATTTACCTGAGCAATGAGTGCGACAAAACCGCCTGCGATCGCACTGATACCTGCGAGGCCAAGCAATAAAAAACTGATCCGACGCAGCAACATAGGATAGCGATCAGCTCCGAATCCAACCAGCCCCGAAGCCAAAGACAGCAAGATCGAGACCGTGGTCAGAAGCATGGCCACTTCAGAACCGGCCACCGCTGCATAAACGGTAATCAGAACCGTGCTGACGACAATGATAGCGACCGTGTTGACGTTGGCGCTTAGGATCGACTTTCCGGCTGACAGACTACAAACAAATTGTTTTTTTATTTGGTGAACGCTACTGATTGCTAAATCGCGGATCATCAGCCAGCCTCGCCTGGTGTGTTTTGCGAAGCATTCGGTTGAATTTGAGATTCAGCGTGCGGCAAGTCCCCGTTTACATCAATCTTGCAAACACCGCCTTCTTTTATATAGCTTTCCGAGAACGTTTTTATGAAGCCCATGGCGGTTTGATCCAGAAAATAAGCATTCGAATAGTCAAAGATCACGCATTTTTTTGCCGGCAAGGCAGCGGTTTTTTCTTTTAACTGCTCAAGCAGTTGAGCGGTCAACTCGGGTTGGTTCACGTTGATCCGAAGAGTTTCCTCATCCGGGTGCGTGACGGTGTAAAAATTGTCATTCAGCATCTGAAACAGTGGCTTTCCATCGATTTTCTTGCGTGCAGCCAGCGGGTGATCGGAATAGGCTTGGTGTTCGTCAAGCCCTCTAATCTCACAGCTCCCACCGCGATTAATATAGCCAGTCATGAATTCATGAATAAATTCCATGACCGTGTGGTCAATAAAATCCACATCGGACAGGTTGAAAACCAGACGATTTTTTTCCGGCAGCGTAGCCAGATCGCTTTTTAAAGAGATAAAGTTCGAAAAAACAACGGCTCCGTGAACCTTGATTTCGTAGCCATCGGAACCCTGCTTTTCGATCTCATAAAAGGATTTGAATAGATTTGACAGGCTGACGCCATGCATCACATGGATCAGAATCTTGGCAACGATGCCGATCGCAACGCCTATTAACAAATCGGTTGCCAATACGGCAATAATGGTTAGCAAAAACAGGGCGAGTTGTTCGATGCCGATCCCCAGTGTTTTCGCGAATTCGTGTGGTGAGGCCAGACGATAGCCGGTATAAACCAGGAGTGCAGCCAACGATGCCAAGGGGATTTCATGGATTAACCGTGGGAACAGTGCGACAAAGGTCAACATGAAGACACCGTGAAAAAAATTCGACCATCCGGTTCGTGCGCCGTTGTCGACATTCGCGGAGCTACGAACGATTTCTGAAATCATCGGCAAGCCACCTAACAGACCAGAAATCGAGGACCCGATCCCCAGCCCCCGCAAATCCTTGTTTAAATCAGACTGACGCTGATAGGGGTCCAGTTTATCAATGGCGGTTGCGCTGAGCAGGCTTTCAAGACTACTGACCAGGCAGATTGAGATCACTGCGACCCAGAACGCAACGGTGAAAATCTTGGAAAAATCAGGAAAATAAAATCCATCGATAAAATTCTCAGGGATCGAGACCAGAAATGCAGGTCCCACTTCGTATTCATGGTCGGCCGGGAAATGGAACAAATACTTGTGGGTATGATCCAGGTCAAAAATCTGTCCAAATGCCATACCCAACAATACCACCGTGATCGGGGCGGGTATTACTTTTAGAAGGGGTATACGAATCTTTGGCCAGAGGATTAGCAGTATCAGCGAAGACACGCCGATAAAGGCCACTTCCGGATTGAGGTTGACGATGCTCGAGGGGATTTCGGCAATCGTCTCCAATATTTCCTTGGACTCCGGGGTTACGCCCAGCATGGTATGAAACTGCTTCGCCATGATGATGATACCAATCGCGGCAAGCATACCATGCACCACTGAGGATGGAAAAAAAGCGCTGAGTTTGCCGACCTTGAGGATCCCCAAAACAAGCTGAAGCAGCCCTGCAACGACGATGGCTGCGAGCGCCATACGATACCCTTGCTCCTGATCGCCGCCACCTAGGGTCTCAACCGCGGAAAGCGATACGACGATCAAGCCTGCCGCCGGTCCTGAGATAGTAACGAAAGAGCCATTGATTCGGGAAACCAACAATCCACCCACCATAGCTGCGGTTATTCCAGCCATGGGTGGAAAATTGGATGCCATCGCTATGCCCAGACACAAAGGCAGGGCAATCAAAAAAATCTGAAAACCGGCTAAAACATCATAACGCCAATTTTCAATCAGGCCGGGAAAACCAACTTTCGGTTGCAGCAGGGTAGATGTTGGATTGTTCATGATTCACAGACAGATTTAAACGATCAATCATCA
>CAZZET010000148.1:0-3444 GCA_964653275.1 uncultured Methylococcales bacterium | reverse complement strand
CAATAATCGCCCATTTTGGCTATCCGTGAACACCGTGGTGAGAAATGCGGGCTAGGTTGAAGTCAGTTTTGTGGGTGGAATGTTAGGAGGTCTCGTCTGCCCAGGTTTGGGCAGACGAACGAGCTGAGATAAGTTCAGATTAGTGAAATGGGCCTATTTTTCCTAATCCGGTGATTGCCTCTGCCAAAAGTGCGGAAGCTTTCGCCATATCTCCACGTTTAACAGCATAACCAGCATATCTAATATCCTCGCCTGGTCTTTGCATTTTGCCAGCCCAGGCCATGCTCACAATACGGTCGAAACTGTTCATAGCACCATCAATTGATGCTTTTGCTTGGTCTTTGTGGCCTTGATTGACATGTCCAAGAGCTTCCTTAGCGAAGGAAATTGTTTTTGCCAGATTTTCGGTATTTGTTTGTGGGCTACATCCTCCACAATCAGCAGCAAGCGCAAGGTTCTGTGTGGTAAGGAGACTGAATATAGCAATCAATAAACCGACCGGTACATGGATTTTTATTTGGTGCATGTAGGTATTCATAGTTTTGGTTCTCATGTTTCAATATTTCGATGGTAATTTTGACTATATGATTCAAACTGAATCATTTACTTTTTTTCAAAAGCAAGTGTATGGTGCAGGATGTGTGGGCTAAAAAAAATACGTACGAAAACCTAGGTGATATTACCTACAGCCATGGGGTGGTGGTGTTAACACCATGAAATAAAAGGATTTGAGGGGTCGCGGATATTATTTATCCAGACTGCCGCGAGAAGTCATACGAACCAGATCAGCTAGCGAATGCGCTCCCATCTTTTCCATTATTCTGGCTCGATGAATATCGATGGTACGATGGCTAATTTCCAGTTCCCGTGCGATTTCTTTATTGGACAGACCATCGACTACATGTCCCATCACTTCCCGTTCACGTGAAGTCAGCCGTGAATAGTGTTCCAGGATCTCACTTTGTTTTTCTTTTTGCTGGCGGTTTTGCGAGTCGATCGCTATTGCTTCCTGTATACGCTCTAGCAATTGTTTGTCGTTAAATGGTTTTTCGATAAAATCTACCGCGCCAGCTTTAAACGCTTTGGCGGATTGAGGAATGTTGCCCTGGCCAGTCAGGAAAATAATCGGTAATTCAATAGAGCGTTTCTGCAACACCTCTTGGAGTTCGAGCCCGGTCATACCCGGCATGCTGATATCGAGTACCATGCATCCTGGCCATTCAGACCGATAACTATCCAGAAAAACTTGAGCGGATGAATAGACTTTGACTGTCATGCCTAAGGATTCAAGAAAAAGGCCAACGGCATCACGTACACTCGCATCATCATCTACCAGGAAAATTGTCGGCCCAGAGTTCATGACGGTGCAATGGGAATGGTGAAATGAAAAGATGTTCCACCATGACTCCCATTCTCTGCCCACAGTTGGCCGTCGTGAGCCTCGATAATCGACCGGCTGATGGCGAGCCCCATTCCCATTCCATTGGGCTTGGAGCTGTGAAAAGCATTGAATATTTCATCGGTTTGGTCCGGTTTTAATCCGGGGCCAGTATCTTCAACGGTGACCTGTATCTTCGTGTTTGCTATTGAAGTTGCACGTATGGTGATAATTCGTTGTTCACCGTCAATCATTGCTTCGATACCGTTTCGTACGATGTTTAATAACACTTGGTCTATCTGCACTGGATCCGCGTACACTGGGGGTATGGGATGATCTAGTTCGACCCGAATTGTGATATCTGTGTTGCGTGCCTGGATTTCTATGAGTTTGATTATTTGTTTGATATGGTGATCTAGGTTGATTGCCGTCTTTTTTGATTCCTGTTTACCAATGAAATTTCGGAGCCGGTGTATAATTAAACCTGCCCGTTCGGCTGTGTTTCCCATCTCCTGGAGCGCATTAACGAATTTATCGGATTTTTCCTGGCCGTTTTGCAGCATGGCAAGGCATGCTTTTGAATAAGCATAGGCTGCTACCAAAGGTTGGTTGAGTTCATGGGCAAGATTGGCTGCCATTTCCCCCATGACCGAGAGCCGGTCCATATGAGCCAGTTTCTGTTGATGTTGTTTTGCCTTTTCCTCGGCTTTCCGATGTTCGGTAATGTCGATTCCGGTGGCGATAATCACTTGAATTTCGCCTTGCTCATTCAGTATCGCGGTGTTTTTCCATGAGATTAAACGGTGCGTGCCATCTTTAATGCGCCAATTATACTCAAATTCATTGGGAAAGCTTTTCCTGTCCAGATTTTTAAACAGTGCTTTGATGGGTTTTGCTTGTTTGGGTGAAAGTAACGCCTCCCATACAATCTTGTCTTTGGCTTCATCGGAGGAATAGCCCGTTAGCGTTTCAAGAGCGTTATTGAAGCGCACGATACGACCATCACGATTGACTACCATGATCAACGCGCCTGAGGTTGACAATATGGCGTCAGTAAAATTTCTTTGTTCCCTCAGAGCTATTTCAATTTTCCGCCGATCGCTAATGTCTCGTACAATACCCGCAAAATATCTTTTTTTGCCGACAAAGAATTCACTGACGGCAAGGTCCAATGGAAATGTCTGTCCATTTTTTCGGCGTCCTTCGGCTTCGCGGCCGATTCCAATTATTTTTCGATTACCACTCTGCAGGTAGTTGGCTATGTATTGGTCGTGTTCTTCACGGTAAGGGGTCGGCATGAGAATGTTTATATTCTTTCCGATAACCTCTTCAACGCGGTATCCGAATATCTGCTCAGCTGCAGGGTTGAAGGTTTCAATGGTCGCAGATTCGTTGATGGTAATAATGCCATCGACCGCGGTATCGAAAATCGTCCGGGTGGTACCTTCGCTTTCCTTTAATTTTTGTTCTGTTTTCTCCCGCTCGACAATTTCCTTCTGTAAAGTCTCTCGCAGTTGTCGTTCACGAATGGTCTCGTTTCGAAAGGTCCTTAGTTTGGTAAAAGCTATTAGTCCTGCGGTTGTTGCAATCAATGCACTGAAGGCGATATTCGTGACGTGCATCGTCCAGCTACCCGTGTGCGAATAAATAATGTGCTTGGTGAGTTCAAAGATGGACATGCCAATAAGGGCCACTAGCATGGTGGTCACAATATATCCGAGCAGGGCAGGTATTCTCTGAAAGGGTTGTTTTCGCATAGAGTCCGGATCAGGCTTAGGATTCTTGAGTATTAGGATGAATAAGGACTGGTTCGGCGATCTTGGAGGGAAGTTTTTCGAGACAAGAAACAAAAGAGCAGCGATAGAGCAGTGATAAGGCCAGTGATTTCCTAGAAGTTTGGTGCGAAACGCTGGGTATGGTTTGGGCCGAAGATTCCGCAGTCAAACTGGTGATGAAACCGATTTCTGAGGAAGCTAGCATTTTTGAAACGGCAGTATTAAAAGGCAGGGAAAATAAAATGATACTAAGAACAAGCGATGAGAAGGTAGCCTGGTTAGCAAATTAAG
>CAZZET010000147.1:0-3477 GCA_964653275.1 uncultured Methylococcales bacterium | reverse complement strand
TAGGCTAAGTCCAGGTTCTATCGGGTTACTTTAAAAATTTATGGCTTCGGGTAGGCACTAAAATCATACTTTTCTGGTCACCTTGCTGACCAAACCTACCATGATGAATGCAAACAAAAAAGCCGGTACTAACTCGTAGACGATAGACTCAGAAAGACCAGTAGCTTTCCATAACAAGGTCGTAATAAAGCCGGTCAGCATCCCCGCTATTGCCCCTTGCCGTGTGGTCTTATCCGAATATAGAGTCCAGAGGATTACCGGGCCGAAACTAGCCCCCAACCCCGACCAGGCGAATAATACGAACCAAAAGATTACCCTTACCTCGGTTAAGGCAATAATCATCGCACCCAACCCCACCACGACAACAGTTATCCGACTAATTAATAATAATTTTTCATGCGTAGGTTCCCGATGTAATAGTTTGCGAAAAATATCGTGCGCTACGGCAGAAGTAGCTACGATAATTTGAGCCGATACGGTAGACATTATCGCCGCCAATACACCCATCAACACAACAGCCGATGCAATTGTCGGCAACAGCATTTCCGCCACACGCGGAAAAAGATGTTCTGGATCGAGCAGATTAGGTATCAATAATCGCCCGCTGATACCTAGCACGATTGCAGAACTGTAAACGACGATACCCCATCCCATGGCAATCCACGTACCCTGCCTAATTGTCTTAGAATCTTTTGCCGCCATATAACGATTGAGCACATGGGGTTGCCCCGGATAACCCAGTCCTATCCCCAACAACCCAATCACTGAACCAAGAAATATAGGCAAAGATTTATTGCCCCTCCATGCCAAAACTTCGGGTTCAGTTTGATTCAATTGGGAAATGATATTGCTCCATCCGCCAAGTTCAGCAACGGCCACTAGTGCCAGGATCACAAGACTGATCACCATAATCAACCCTTGAAAAAAATCGGTCCAGGCAACTGCCAGAAAACCACCCATTGCCGTATAAAACAAAATCACAACAGCACCGATAGGAATACTCACAGAATACGGTATGTTAAAAATAGAATCGAAAGTCTTCCCAATCGCAGTAAATTGTGCAGCCATGTAGGCCATCATGCAGGAAAAAATTATCAACACAGCAATGAGTCGGATTGCATGTGTCTCATCCTTAAAACGCGACTCCAAAAAATCGGGAATTGTAATGGCATGTAGTTGACGTGAGTATTTTCGTAATCGTTCGGCCACGAACAGCCAATTAAGGGCGTACCCCATCAAGCAACCGGGCAAAAACCAAAATACCGATAATCCATCTTTGTAGGCCAATCCCACAGTTCCAAGAACGGCCCAAGCACTTTCAGAGCTCGCAGTCGAGGAAATGGCAGTCACCCACGCTTTTAATGAACGGTTGCCCAGAAAAAAATCAACGGGAGACAGCATTAACCGAGACGAAAAATAGCCGACGGTGATCATCAACAGTAAATAAATTGAGAAAACGACTCCAAAGACAGTGGTCAAATTTGTCATGGTAATTTTTGCTTAAATACTTCTTGATCTTAAAGAATGCTTTTCAATGTAACCCTTGTAGTTTTTCAATTGAGGTGATCTTGACTTTTGTGCACCTCTCTCGACCGGTTAAGGGTTAGTGGATTAATTTAAAGAGGGAGGCTTAGAAAACACATGCATTCCACATTGAACTGTAAGCGGATACTGTTAATGTTATACTCCCATAAGGTACTATCTGACTATAATAAGGCCTTCTTAGTCCTTGTAATTGCTCCGCCTTAATACCCTCAAATTGCACTAAAACATGCCGGTTCTTCCCTTTTTTACCTTTGCCAGCTTAACGTATTGCTACCTCATCTGGAATCACACTAATTACCTTAGTGTGCTAAATTCTGATATAGCGTTGTATTTTGGCATTGGCTGCGTTGCTGTCAGCATTTTGATGCATTTCTTTCCGCGGATTAATGACGGAATTAAATACAACCTTTTTACCGTCGGCTGTCTGATCGTTTGGTTTGCTGATTGGAGCCGGATTTTCGGCTTGGAGGCACCCATCTTTTATAGTTATCCAGTTTATTTTGCACTGCTAAGCGTCGCCATTTCGCATTTAGTCATTAATCAAGCAAGCCGATTCGATGACGATCAAGTAAAATTAATGCGCATTATTTGCAACTGGAAACCTTTTAAACTCCCCGTGCTCGCAGGCGCTGCCTTATTCAGTTTAGCAATTCCATCCCACTACCTCCTATACGCAGTTGCGATGACCTTTATGTTAATTAGCTATGCCTTTAGTATCTGCCTACGGAAAATCGATAATTAGCATCGTAACTATTCAACTCAGATTTACACGCTCTGAACTGACAAACCGCTAGGGCAATCTGAACAGTTACTGAGTACCACTATTCAATCCACAGCGTCTAACTATTTAAAGCCTCGAATCCCTACTAAACTGCGAATCTGATTCATAAAAGGAACCGTGTATTCTCGCGCCTTACGCGCGCCCTCCTGTAATTTTTCTTCGATATACGATGGAGAATCCATCAATTCTAGGTAACGATTCCGAGGTTCAATCAGTTGATAATTGATGTGTTCAAAAAGTTCCTGCTTCATTTCACCCCAGGCAATTCCTTCAACATAACGTTGCCGCATGTTTTCAACCTCATCGGATTCAGTAAAAGCTTGGTAAATTCCAAACAATGTACAACCCTTCGGATCCTTTGGTTCTCCAGGCTCCAATGAATTGGTCTTAATTTTCATGATCAATTTGCGCAATTTTTTTTCCGGCGCAAACAGCGGAATCGTATTGTTATAACTTTTGCTCATTTTCCGTCCATCTGACCCCAATAATGTCGCTGAATTTTCATCAACCACCGCTTCCGGCAACACAAATGTACCCTTAAAGATATGATTAAAGCGCGCACCGATATCACGGGCCATTTCTATGTGTTGAATCTGATCTTTTCCGACTGGAACTTTCTGGGCATTGAACATTAGAATATCTGACGCCATGAGGATAGGATAATTAAATAAGCCCATATTCAACCCTTTATCCGGATCTTTTTCTCCACTTTCTTGGTTGGCGGCAACTGCAGCTTTGTAAGCATGGGCACGATTCATTAGACCTTTCGCAGTAACGCAAGTCAAAATCCAGGTTAACTCCATAATCTCAGGAATATCAGATTGCCGATAGAATACGGCATTATCCGTATCCAAACCCAATGCGAGCCATGTCGCAGCAATCTCCAAGCTCGAGCGTTGAACTATTTCCGGATCATGACACTTTATCAGCGCGTGATAATCGGCAAGAAAATAGTAGGGTAAAACATTTTGGTTACGGCTTGCGGCAATTGCGGGTCGAATCGCCCCTACATAATTGCCTAGATGGGGCGTTCCCGTAGTGGTAATTCCGGTTAAAATGGTCGATTTATTCATGGCAATTTTTCGAATGCAAAAATATCGAAAAATATGACATACATTGAAATTTAAAACCAGCCTAAATCGAGACTAACT
>CAZZET010000146.1:0-3586 GCA_964653275.1 uncultured Methylococcales bacterium | reverse complement strand
AAGCCTAGCGCCAAGATGAGTATTGCAGCAATTTTTGGAACATCGTTTAGCCCGCGCGCGAAACTCGTTGCGCCACCGCTTAACCAGTGCAGACTTTCCCAAAGCCGCGGCAAATGGCGGTAAAATTTGCCATGGGTCTTTTCTGTCGCGCACCGGTAAGGATTGCTTCGCCATGTCTCAGGGTCGCAGCAATCATTCTGCCTCGGGGGTATTCGGCTCGCCATCAAGCGTGACAGGGAAAGTATTCCGGCACAAAGAAAGATGGCGATGACAGGACTCAGCAATAATGGAAGCAACGCCTTTTTTGCGATTACAGCGGCCCGAAGTCCGTCCGGCCCGACTTCGGCAAGCGCGGACCCGACCAGACCGCCCAACAACGCATGGGTTGTCGATACCGGCCAACCCAACCGGGTCGCCAGCAACAACCACAAACAAGCGCCAACTATAGTTCCGCCCAAAAAAGCGGTTGATATGGGAAAGTCAGGCACAAGAAAAGCGCTGCTGAAGGTTTTTAATAGTGCCGCCCCCCAAATAATGGCGGTCAGTCCGCCAAGCGTTGTGCAGGCGGTACCCCAGATCAGGGCTTTTTTCGCACTGGCCGTTCCGCTACCCATCAAGGTGGCGACGCCTTTGGACATATCATTCGCTCCATTGGCCCAAGCCAGAACCAATACCAGACAAATCACCAGAATAAGTGATGTTTCCATTGTGCCCCCCTCTCAATTTTAACTATGTTTAAGGTCTTTTTATCAGGATCGGGACAAGTGCAAATAACCCTAACAGCCCGAGCCTGATCAGTATTTCAACGAATACCAGTTGATTCAGTGTGTCAATGTGACCCAGCGATTGTCCTAGATTAGAAAACACAAAACTTCCCGGGATAATTCCTAAGGCGGTTGCTGACAGATAAACCCGCGTGCTCACCAGAGTGAATGCGGGAGCAAGGTTGACCAGCCAAAAGGGGAACGCCGGGACCAATCGCAAAAACAATAGATAATGAAAGGCATTATCGTGAAACCCGGCGATCAGCTTGGCAGCGAGTTTGTTTTGTTGGATATGCTGGCGTGCGAAATCGGCAAACAGGTAACGCGCAGCCAGGAAAACCAAAGTGGCGCCCACCGTAGCCGAAATGACAATGAGCAGTAATCCCATCCAACGTCCGAATAGAAGGCCACTGGTCAATGACAAAATAATACCGCCCGGCAGGCTTAATGCAATGGCAACAGCGTAGACGGTGCTGTAGGACAGAAACATCAATAAGTAGTGATCACGGGTGTACTCCTTTAGCAAATCCCGGTGTTCTTTAATGGTTTCCAAAGTCCACCATTGGTCACCGTCAAAACCAAAAAAAGCGCCGATACCGCACAGGAACAACAGCACGATGAGTATTTTTTTCCAGGGTGTGGCCCGTGGGGATAAGGACATAGCATAACTCATGGATCTAAAGTAAAAACACCGGTTTCGGGATGAAAGGCATACCATGCGAACCAAAATGTGGTGACACTTGGCAATTCGTGACCCTGCTGGTCGAAAATAGAAGCCGTTTGATGTTCTTTGTTGAACCGGACCCGGACTGTTTGATTCGTTAATGTATCGGCAAATTCACCCGAGGTCTTCCCGAGTTCGACAAATGGATAGGCCTTGATGGCGCCGTTAATATCGACGCCCAGCACGCGTTCTTTAGGATGGTAGCGCTGGTTGGTTTGTTTTACCGGAAACCAGAGTTTGCGGCTGTTTGCATAATTATCGTAGGCACTGCGCCCATAATCACGGGCATAGCCAGTCTCCATTGATAACGCCAAAGTTTTCGGATGCCGAGTTTTCCAGTCGAGCCAGGTGGTATGAGAGACTGGCAAGCTCTTTAGCCGCTCCCCTTTCATGGCACCGCTGATTGCCTGCTGCTTCAGCTGAGACCACAAGGATTCGGTCTGTCGATCATAAAACAGCACGTCACTATTATAAAGCAAACCGGAGACGCCAAAGGTATAGGTGCTGCCATCAATCTTTGCGGAATGGGCCATGCCGCTACCGCACAATGGGCAGAAACTAACGACGATCGGTTCGCCATTGAATGCGTCGTTGACAATCTCATGCCAGTTGAGGATCTTGATGGGGTAGGCTTTGACGATGCCATTGTAGGCTATGCCGAGGACCGCATCGCTCGACTGCAGGACATACGCCTGATTAGCCGAAATGAATTGGGGATTATCGATCGCGGGAATGCCATCTCGAGGGGGACCGCCACTCAATATTTCATCCTCTGGAATCAGCGCCTGATCGATATTGAAATCATTTCTACTTTCAGCTGCAATTTCGCCAATCGATACAGCTAACACCATTATTAAAAGGTTTATTAGCTTTCGCATGCCAGATCCCCATTAAGTGAAAAAAGTCGGCGGATCCATTTTTTTCGAAGTGGTGTCAGAGATTCCTTTAAACGTTGATCGGCCACGCGACGGTTAATCTGTGCCAGGGTCGGGTAGATATGAATTGTAGTGGAGAGATCCGAGACATTTAAGCCCTTGGATAAGGCAAGCACGTATTCGTGAATCAATTCTCCGGCGTGCAGTCCCGAAATGGCCGCGCCGAGTAGTTTGCCTTTAGGTGTCGTGATGATCTTGGCAATACCCGCTCGTTCACCTTCGGCGACGGCTCGGTCAATTTCGCTGAATGGGAACGTGTATACCCGATGATTGATCCTTTGCTGTTTGGCTTCAGGCTCCGATAGCCCGATACGTGCCAGTTCAGGGTCGGTGAAGATGCACCAGGGAATAGCCGTTGTTTTCGTTTTTGTGGGAATATAAAACAACGCGTTACGTAAAACGACGCCAGTTTGATGTTCGGCCATGTGGATAAATTGGTACGGTCCCGCCACGTCTCCACAGGCAAAAATGTTTTTATTTGTCGTTCGAAGCCGCGTGTCGGTGATCAACCGTCCGTTCGCTAACCGCACGCCAGCGGCTTCCAGGCCCATATTCTCCACGTTGGCACGACGCCCCGCCGCTATTAGGAGATGACTGCCCTGCAGCCGGGTCTCTTGATCCTCCTGATCTACGATATTAATGACAATTTCTTTTGCTGCCCTTTCAGCATAGAGCACTCGTTGTCCCAGATAAAACTGTACGCCATCAATGATCATGCTTTTTTCCACGAATTTGGCCATGTCCGGGTCTTCACGCGGTAATATTTGAGTCGCCATGTCTATAACATGTACTTCGGAGCCGAGTCGTGCAAAGGCCTGCGCTATTTCACAACCGATCGGTCCTGCTCCGAGGATAATCAATTTCGGTACATCTTCCTGCAAAGAAAATAGTGTTTCATTGGTCAGGTAGGGCACTTGGTCCAACCCGGCTATCGAGGGGATAGCGGGTCTCGAACCTGTTGCGATCACGAATTTTCGGGCATTGATTGCTTGGTCGCCGACCGTAAATGACCGTTTGCCGGTAAACTGGCCTTCGCCAAAAACAACATTGACGCCGAGGTCACGAAAGCGTTCAGGGCTGTCATTGGTCTCAATCGTTCGAATGACCTCTTTAACCCTCTGCATCACACGCTTAAGCTCAATAGGCGGTGATGAGGCCGCTAA
>CAZZET010000145.1:0-3653 GCA_964653275.1 uncultured Methylococcales bacterium | reverse complement strand
CTGATAGTATATGGCTCTCAAGATCTCCACGAGTAAGCCGGTATTGACCTTTAGGTGCGTCCGCCCTAGCGTGGCTGATAAGCTTAGACAAATGGCCGTAGGAAATACGGTTTGTAGCCAATAACACCAGCCGGAATCCGTCGTTGAGACAAAACTCTGAACCCACGATTAATTTCAGCCCGGTACCACGTACGGCAATATGCGCTCGAACCACACCGGCCAGCGAACATTCATCGGTTAATGCCAATGCTTTGTACCCAAGTTCTATCGCTCGTTTAATCAGTTCTTCTGGATGGGACGCTCCGCGTAGAAAAGTGAAATTACTGATACAATGCAGTTCAGCGTAGTCTGGAGTATCATAATTTTTGGCGGCAGCCATTGTATATCAACCAAATAACCCATGAAGAAACCACTGCTTGCTACGACGGTCTTGAAACAGCCATAAACAGCTGCCATTGGAGTTCTGTGCGATGCGATAATCGCGGCAAACATCATTTCCATCCCACCATCCTTGCTCGATACACTCCACTTCATAACTTAAGCACAAGGGACCGTGCCAATAGAGTTGATGTAGTGATGCCTTTAGGGGTTCTGGATGAGATAAAATCCAAACAGGACGACGTATTTCGCTAGCTTTCCCCATCGAGCAGGATAACGCTGAGGTTGTTCCCGCATTTTCAGGACGATGGTCCGGATGCAGGCTCAGAGGTTGCAATACTTTTTCTCCCAGCCTCACCCGGAAATGCTCAACCAGCCGTTGCCACGCATTCTTATCCGCAGAGGAAGTATCAAACAGGTCTAATTGTTCCGGGAAAAAAACATCCATCTGATTTGAATAAATAGTCACTTCCTTCACTTCGGTGGCCAATCGCCTTTGGTTTAAATGTTCTTCTAGGAGGAATAGAAACTGATCGGCCCGTTGAATCTCAAAATTGCTGCCGATATCGATTACCGTGACGGGATGTTTGTGATGTTTTAACATGCACTGAATGTGCTGGGTAGCCGCCTGCCGCTCGACCAGGAATGTTTCAAATTGTTGCAACAATGTTGAAGCAGCTGAGACTAAATGTCCAAGCTTACTAGTCGGCTGGCAAAATTCTACGGATGCCGAAAAGACTTCGGGCGGATGGAACAAGTTCAGAGGTTCTGGTTGTTTGGCTAGCGCTAAATCCAGGTTATCCATAAGGCGGGTGCCAAAACGCCGGATTACTCCATCCCGTGGCAACCGTAATACATCCTCGACAGTGGCGATACCACTCCGATTCAATCGAATTAAACGGCGTTTATCCGTGGTCAATACCGAAACGGGTAAATCTCGGAGCACCGGTATCAAATCCTTAGTTTCGGCTATAAAGCGGCTATTACCGCATTGTGTCATCCACAGTGCAGCACGCGCTGTAGGCGCAAAACTGACAATTGTTTCACCGCCGAATTTGTTAAGGCGTTTAGTCAGACATTCAAGCAGTTTTTTCACCCCATCAAACAACCGTAAACTACCTTTAATTTCTAATACCACACTGTTGGCAGTGTATAGACTAACTGTATGGGAAAAATCGAAAGCCAACAAACCCAGCCGGTTCAATCGCCGCTGTTCCGCCAACGGTTCCCTGGCAAAAATCTTAAGTGTTTCGCATAGCATCAATGCGGCAGCCAAGGGCATACCGGATCCTATACCATAGCTTTGTGCTTTACGATTACAAGTGTGGACCAGAATTCTACCACCACGTTCTTCGGTGGTAGCCAAGGGCATTGCATCGTCACACTTCAATGCATCCATGGCTATCCGGGGGAGATAAATGCATAGCCAAAGAGCTGGAGATGATGATATTTTTTGTTCAGATACTATTCCAGTATTTTCTATCGACTGTCTTAGTTGACTTTCAGACAATGACAGTAAGTTATTTGCTGAATGATTAATCTTATGAGCCGTTTTCATAGCGTGCGTAGCCTGAATTTCCGAAATAACCGTTTAGGAGGCCATCCGGGAACAGAAGCTATCGTTGGAGAAAGCGATAGCTTCTTCATTCTCGGACAGCCTCCCTAGGACCTAATTTTAAAACCCCCCATCCAATAGAATGGAAGGTTTCGAATAGCTACCGGCAGCTTTTAACACATCTATCCGAAACCCTTTGTCGGTACGACTCAATTTGAGCCTTAACGCTGCCCAATTGGATTGATTAACACGTCCCGCACTCGGTTTCGAAGAATGACGATACAAAATAGTTGTACTTCCATGGGTTTGGGCGGCCACCTGTAAACGTCGGATAGTCTCGTTATCCACGGGGCGATTGCCGAAACCATCCGGCCACAGCAATAATATTTTGCAAATACCTCCATATAATGCTTTTTCCGCTGCCCATAAGGCATCTTCTTGGCTTAGAGGAGACACCACAAACAAATAATCTAAATTAATATCAGCTCGCGCCAACGCTGGCGCGTAGGGCTGATAAGGGGCATTGATGATCAACACTCGCTGTCGCTGCTGAGTAGCATCCCGAATAGCCGGCAATAATAGCTGGAGTTCACCAATACCCATCGCCTCGGGTAAAAACTCGGTGACCGCTCCCACAGGCCACCCCTTTCCCACGAGTACGGCGTCCAATTGCGAAAAACCGGTCGAAACCCCTGGCACTGAATTTGGTGATAAACAATTACCCTTCCAGAGGAAAGGCGTATTTTTAAGAAGGCTATCCAAATCTGTTGTCATGGGTGTGATTAGGCATCTCGAAAAGGTTAAACTGCCGGGATTACACCGGATAAGGCTGCGTAACTCTTAGCACAACACAGACGAAGGAGCCATAGACACAAGCAATTCTGGTAGTTATCTTTGTAGGATTGCCTTATTAGAGCTTGCCCTCGATACGATTCTGATTCTCAGACAGCTTCCTGACCCGTCAAACGACTAATTGTCAACAAACCGAATCAAACCCGCCATGATCCCTTCGATGACAACATCCTGTTTCCGCAAGTCGATGCGAATCGGCTTAAACTCTGAATTTTCAGGTGACAACGTAATGATGCTCCCTCGTTGACAGAAACGTTTGACAGTAACCTCCTCACCAATTCTGGCTACCACAATTTGATTCCGTGTAGCAACTGGCGTTTTGTGAACCACTAACAGATCGCCGTCAACAATACCAACATCGCACATACTCATACCTCTCACACGCAATAGAAAATCAGCCCTGGGTTTGAACACTCCGACATCATAAGGCAAATAATCCTCGATGTTCTGCTCAGCCAAAATCGGTGCCCCCGCAGCCACTTGTCCGACAATTGGAATCCCTGAGGGCTTTAATAACCGTATACCTCTGGAAACGCCTTCCAAACTGATAAATTTCTTTCGCTTCAAAGCGGTAAGATGCTGATAAGCAGCATTATCAGAACGATACCCCATATGCTCAGCTATCTCGTGCATCGTGGGCGGCATTTGCCTTTCCCGGATAGATTGCTTGATAAACTCTAGAATTTTCTGCTGGATTTGGGTAAGTTCTACCATGGCGGATTACGTGTATAAATGCACATGTATTTTTATACACTTTCTGTGAAAGCGCAAGTTCTTTCGAAGAACTTTTCACTGTATTCTCAATCAATAAAGCCTATAAAACAGAAATTTTACAGGTCTATTTGCTAGAAGATTGAGGCTTTGAGGG
>CAZZET010000144.1:0-3839 GCA_964653275.1 uncultured Methylococcales bacterium | reverse complement strand
AGGAGATGGAAAACAAATTATCACCCTTGCAGCTCCAACACTGTCTTAGCGCAGATGACCTCAATACTCGGTCAAAGAAATCCAAAAATAAGGTTTATAGTCATACTTCCTATAAAAGGAAGTGATGGTTTCTAGCCACAAAACTGCGTGACTCTAGATCAATACTTTATATGTTATTTTATTTTACTGAAATGCCCATAGGAGCTATAAACCGGAGAAAAAAGAACTATCTTTAAATAGCTCTTTTTATGAGAAGGGAGGAATAAATAATTGTTTTTACTGATAAAGGTCTTAACGGTTTTCATAACCATTCTTTCAACCATTAAATCACTTAGTAGAGCAAATGGAATTTATAGTGAATGGCTAGTCCAAGCTAGACTTTACATTACCAAGGCAACCATGTGGTCAATCAAACCCATTTTCTGAAGCAAAAATCGCCGCCTGAACTCGATTTTTTACGTTAAGCTTTTCAAGGATAGACTTTAAATGATTTTTAACGGTGTTTTCAGCGATTCCAAGTTCGGAAGCAATCTTCTTGTTACTCGCCCCACTTTTGACCAGTAGCGAAAGGACTTGTTTCTCACGGACCCCCAGGGTTTTCAATAATACTGCGGGATGATGGTTTATCACATGTGATTGTTTTGAAAAATCTCTAAGTAACATACCCATAGCCCGGCGGGAAACTGCTAATTCTCCGCCCATGACACCTCGAAACATCTGAAAGAGTGAAGCAGGAGTAATATCGCTAGTTACATAACCCTGGCAACCGGCCTCAATAACCTTGTTAAGCTCCAAATCATTATGCTCATCGGCAACAATAACAACCTTGGCTCGTTCAAGGGTATTCCGTATTGTATAGGCTGCTTTGAGGTAGCCGTTAGCAGGCAAATTCCGGTTAATGATGACAAGATCTGGCATGAGACGCTCAGCACATTCTATTGCTCGATCACAATTCTGAACTTCACTTATAACTTGAAAGTCCAATTGATCATCCAACAGTGCAGCCAGCCCCGAACGGGTTAAAGCAAAATGATCGGCAATCAGCACTTTAAACAAATTTGGCATATCGTTATAACCAAGCGAATTTTGATTTGAGGTATCTCGATTTTGAGAATTCATATTATTCTTTTCATGGAAACGCTCCTAAGACCAAACACCCGGATAAAGTACTTTAATAAACAGGATTTCGAATTCAATTCCTAAGCAAGGAGGTTACCAATAATCGTTTTTTTTCATGCCATTAGCAGGCGGTTTTAACACCATAACCATAACTAAATGATTTTAAAGGTTTCCTAAGGGTATCGCTAAAATACAGCCTTATTATATATTAATTTTTTATATATAGCTATATTTTGCTTTAAATACTTTTCCTTAAATAGGATATCCAACCCAAAATTCTCTTAGTGTTGTGCACAAAAGTATCGAGAATATGACTGGAAACAAGACACTCATAGAAAAAAGCACCGCAACTATTTGGCTCACGCATGAATTTCGCGATTATTGGGTTAAAAGCACCCGTTTATACTTAAATAAAATCTGTGCCTTTCGTTATGCTCACAAAAACAAGCTGCAACCTAAGCAGTCGCAAGGTTATGCAGAATAGTCACAACATAGGAAGGGATACTTGAAAATACGTTAGGCACATTTACCAAGCCCAACGCTGTACAATTGACGGATAGCGGCACCTCACCACAAACATTTTGAGAGTTCCGATTTGGACCGGTTTTCTCAAAAGCTTTCTACTATGAAACCATAGCGGTTCTATAATTTTTTTAGCCGTAAAAAGATATCCTCTTTGATCGATAATTTTTAACCAACACTCACTCGGTACCGTATTTGGTTTCCACTTCAATACCAATTTCTTTTAAGAAACCCGTCGGGAGAATACCCCCCGCACAAACGATGATAGCCTCGTTACGAAGCTTAATTTGTTTGTTGTGTTGTTTGATGTGAACAGTATCGTCATCGATAGACAGAACTTCAGATTCTAATAACACTTTAAGGCGACCATTGGCCGATGCGTCTTCAACTTTTTGGCGGTTTTTTTGCTTGGCGCGGGAAAACGCCCCACTTCGATAGGATAATGCTACGGTTGTACCTGGTTTGTCTGCAATCGTGGTTGCCGCTTCTAGAGCGCTATCGCCCCCTCCCACCACCAGCACGTGCTTTCCACTATATTGCTCCGGATCAATCAATCGGTATACTACTTTAGTATGCTCTTCGCCGGGGACGTTTAGTTTCCGAGGTGTACCTCTGCGTCCTACGGCCAATAATACCTTTTGTGTAGCATAACTGCTCCGGGTTGTTTTAACGACGAAACCCTGGCTTTGTTTTGTTATTTTCTCAACGCGCTCTTGAAAGGATATTTCCAACCCAGTTTTTTCGAGAACGCCCTGCCAAAACTCCAACAGAACCTCTTTAGTTGTTTCAGTAAACTTAACTTTTCCCACCTTCGGCAGGTTAACAGGAGCTGTCATCACTATTTTTCCGCGCGGATAGTGGGAAACCGTACCGCCTAGCGAATCCTGTTCGAGCAATTTAAATTTGAAACCGCTTGCCATAGCTGATAAACCGGCCGCAAATCCTGCTGGGCCCGCTCCAACAATGACAGCATCCAATAATTTAGGCCGATTTTTCTCCAATGTTTCCCCAATGGATTCCATTGCCTGTACGCCCTGGGTTACAGCATTACGGATCAATCCCATTCCACCAAGTTCTCCAGCTATATAAATTCCTCGGACATTGGTTTCAAAAGTAGGTTGGACAATGGGGATATCCACTCCTCGTGTTTCGGTTCCAAATACCAGTGTAATTGCATCGATCGGGCAAGCTGCTTTGCATGCACCATGACCAATACAATGCGTAGGGTTGATCAGTTTGGATTTGCCATCGATCAATCCCAATACATTTCCTTCTGGACAAACGGAAATACAAGTCCCACAACCGATGCAGCGATTTGGGTTGATAACTGGGTGCAGTGAAGTCGGTTCAGTGAGGCCAGACCGTATCGCTGACGCCAAAGCCGCCTTGTTACGACGATTCCGCAATGCCTGATTACCGAGGTAAGAAACAAGAATTAGCGTTAAAAAAGTGCCATAAATTGAATATTGTGTGTAATCTACCATTGGCCAATGTGCTTCAATTATTTAAAGAATTATCAGAAAAGAAACTAGGAGGCTGTCCGAGAATAGAGGACCTACTGCGGAAAAGTTGGATTTGGCCGGATTGTCCCATTATTTTCGTTAAATACAGCAAGTATTCGCCTCAAATAATGAAAAAATCACGCTCCAACCATCGTTCCCTCGCTACGGTTCCTATTCTCGGACAGCCTCCTAGGTTTATTCCAATCAAAATTGTTAAGCATGAACGCGTTTCCTTTTGTGTTTGGGTTCACATTTTTTTACATCAGCTTGGAGAAAGAATGCCGAAATCGGGGTTTTTAGAAGGGACTCTATTTACGCTTTCCAATGTTAACTTCGTATTCATTTTCCCCAAGAGCACAAAAGACCAACAATTCTTCGGTTGCGAAATCATCGTTTTCCCAAAATCTGATTTAGGGATTTTTGAAAAATTTTCGTCATTTGTTATATTCATATTGAACCTTTCTTCCATATTTAGGCATTAACGTACTAACCGTTGTGACTAAAAAATGGTGCTAAGGATTTCGTGTTAGGGGAATATTAAGTTATGAGTAATGAAAACAAAAAGCAATACCACATAGAGTGGAAGATTGAGGTAGAAGCTAGTTCACCGGAAGAAGCGGCCAAATTAGCTTTAGACATACAAATGGACCGAGGGGGGATCGCAACAATTTTTGTAGTAAATGGGCAACATACCAT
>CAZZET010000143.1:0-3852 GCA_964653275.1 uncultured Methylococcales bacterium | reverse complement strand
AACTGCACAAGAAATTCTGATTCCTGATGGTTAGGTAAAGTGTCTATTAATTTATAAGTTTGTAGACATAGTAATTACCCTGGAATATCATGTCTATTAAATCGTTTTTCACAACTTTAGTAGACTATCCTTCTATTAATCGATTTAGGAGACATTCTTGACGATGCGGCTCTTTGGTTATGCTCGGGTGTCCACGAGCCAACAATCTCTCGACATTCAGGTTAAAGCCCTTAAAGAAGCTGGAGCTAAAGCGGGCCGTATTTTTACCGACAAGATAACGGGCAGTCATGTGAATCGGGATGGATTACAGCTTTTGCGAATTAAGGTCGAAGAAGGCGACGTAATATTGGTCAAAAAACTGGATCGCCTCGGGCGAGATACGGCAGACATGATCCAGCTAATCAAAGAATTTGACGGCCTGGGTGTTGCCATCCGTTTTTTAGATGACGGCATCAGCACCGAAGGTACGATGGGTAAAATGGTCGTAACTATCCTGTCAGCCGTAGCCCAAGCAGAACGCCAACGCATTCTTGAGCGTACCAACGAAGGTCGCACGGAAGCGAAAGCAAAAGGGGTTAAATTTGGCCGTAAAAGAACTGTTGATCGAGATAAAGTACTAATGCTGAAGGCTCAAGGAATTGGAGCTACGGATATTGCAAAGCAACGCGGAATAGGACGATCAACAGTTTATAAAATACTCGAAGAATCAAATCAAATTTAACGGCCGTAGTCCGCCATGAGTGGATAAATGGATCCGAATCATAGTTGATCATCATTCTCGTGAATGTCAGTTTGTTGGCATCGGGAGAATCATCCGCACTGGAATGCTAGATGCCATGACTAGCACCGCTCTTTAGTCGTCTCACTATTTTTGCCAATTTGACAGAGCTTTTAACAAGGATTACTGTAGAATCATATATATGTATTACGTTAGATATATATTTTGCCGTGAAACATGATCCGTTAAACAAGATTGGCCAGGTTGCAGAGATACTTGATGTATCTCTTAGAACAATTAGGTATTACGAAGAACTCGGTCTAATCAAACCTTACCGAACAGAGAAAGGTACCCGGCTATATTCGAAAGAAGACATTGAAAGACTGCGAACGGCTTTAACCCTCAGGGAGCACGGAATGAACCTTGAGGAAATTACATGTCTCGCCACGACACGTAAGAATTACAATACTGGCCAGGAAGCTTCGCAGCAAGTATTGCAGATGCTTAAATCACTACAAACAAATATCTCTGAAAGGATCCAATCTTATCAGGCCCTGGGTAGAGACTTAGATCGCGCAATATTGCTCGTTGGACAATGCTCCAATTGTAAACACCCCCCTACCAACGAAGGATGTCCTGACTGTCCGGTCGCGAAACATAAAGACGAATCCAGCATAGCGGGTTTGATATGGGAGGCGGAAAACCCCCAGAATAACGCTAGTTAAACGCCCGATTTTGCAACAATAACGATGAATGCCTATTCAGGCTAACACTTCTCGATCCCCCATATTTTTAAGAAACTTTTCAAATTCCTCAGGCTCCATATGATGGGAATTCTCAAGCCTAGGGTAATCACCGTTTTTGGCTGCGTCAAAGTACGCTGTGTAAGCGTCTTTCATATTCTGCCAGACATTACCGAACGTTTGGCGTTTCGGTGGGATTGGGAATACGGAACAACCGATAATATCGGACGAAACATGGAATATGCCGCTGGCATAAGGGCCTGAACCCAAGCTGGCAACAGGCACGGGCAGGTTTTCGTGACACCATTTTGTAAGCTCTACGGAAGTATGCTCCAACAAAACGATACTAATGCCTACTTCAATGTATTGCTCAATTTGGTCAACAATCCCCACTGCGTCCTCGGCCTCTCGTCCACGAGGCGCATAGCCGCTGGACATGACCGAACGTTCTCCCTGAACCCCAAAGTGCGCAATAACCGGTATACCCGCGGTCACAATGCCTTTAACCATTGGTAGCATTCCCGGTGTTGGTTCAATGTGAACGCTGTCGGCACCTAAATGAGCAATGCGTGCAGCGTTTCGAACCGCATCATCCACGGAAATACACGCGGTTGTATTGGGCATATTACAACTGATAAAGGGTGTGCTGGCGCCACGAAGAACGGCTTGTAGCATATAGAGCTGTTCTTCAAAATCCACGTCAGCCATGCTTTTGTGACCGAATAACCCCATGGGACCTGGGCTACCGCAGCACAACAAGTCCATGCCCAGTTCTTCGGCCATGATCGCGCTGGGTGTGTCGTGACATTCCATTCCAACAATTCGTTCGCCGCGTTGGATCTTACCGGCAAGGGCTTTGAGCGTTGTCTTTTTAATTGGTTTTGTGGTTTCAGTCATTGGTTATTTCCTCGTATGCGGATAGATGGTTTTATCACCTTGACAGAAAGGTTGATGAGTCATAATATCTTACGTTCACGTAAGATATAGAATAAAGCGATGCCTGTCAAATCTAAAGATACGCTCATTAAATTTCAGTCAGTGGAGTCATGTACTGGGATAAGCCAATTTTTTGAACCACTATCGATCGAAGTCGTGCCTAAACCGGAGTTTGATGCGAAAAAACTTAGGGCTACTTTGCCTGTTGGTAGTCGAGTATTTATTCCGCATTTGCCTGGAGCATCAGACGATATTTTGGTTGATACCACCGCTCGTATTAAACAGGCAGGATTTCACCCGATACCTCATGTTGCCGCCCGATTTATAATTGACGATAGGCATTTATCCACACACATCAACACCCTAGCTGATTTAGGCGTAACGGAAATTTTGCTGGTGGGCGGCAGCTGCGATAAACCCAGAGGGAAATTCAATAGTTGCCTGGATATACTGGAATCAGAGTTATTCACACGCCACCCATTTCACCGTCTACTTTTCGCGGGTCATCCAGGAGGACATCCGGATGTTGATCGAGAATCAATAGAGTGCGCGCTGATGGACAAGATTCGATACGCTATAAGCCTAGGATATAAAACGGGTGTAATGACCCAATTCTGTTTTGACAGCAAAGCGATTCTGGCGTGGCTTTGCAGGATCAAAGAACGGGGGCTTGATGTACCTATTTATATTGGATTACCAGGTCCTGCAACAATGAACATATTGTTGCGTTACGCATCGATATGCGGAGTTACGACATCAATAGGAATGATCAAGAAGCGGCCACATCAGATGTTCAACCTGATACGCGAAAGTGATCCTAAAGACACAGCCCATGAGCTAGTTAAAGCGACTCGAAATAACCCAAAGTATTACTTTTCTGGCTTCCACATTTTCCCGTTCGGCGGAATTGAAAAGTCCGTAAAATGGGCAGGGTCGATGATTTCAGATGAGCAGTTGATTAATATACCAATCCGTCTCAGGTCCGATTCAGAAAGCGAGATTGACAATCGAAGTGAATATTGTTCGACCGCTGGAAAATCTCAAGCCAGCAAAAGGAAAATGCAACGGCTACTCAAGGTTGTAATGAATAGGCCCTTACAGATTAGATCGCTGCGTATTGGTTTTGTCGTTGGGCTTATTTTGAACGCAATAAACCAAGGACCTGAATTTATTACCGGTACAAATTTTAATAGTTTCAAGGCACTGTTGACGTTCGTTGTTCCCTATTGCGTAGCAACCTATAGCGCAGTCTCTGTTTCCCTGAATAACGCTTCAGATAAAATCAGCAAGCGTTAAAGACGGTTCTTATCTTCGGTGTTTCTATTTGGTTCCAATAGCAATCATTCTGAGTAACCAATTCGAGTCAACAGCTAACCTTGAAAACAGCATTCTTTGCAACACATTTTATATACGACCTCAGATTCGTCACTTTTGGGGGTTCTTCTGCAATACCCC
>CAZZET010000142.1:0-3855 GCA_964653275.1 uncultured Methylococcales bacterium | reverse complement strand
CGTTAGAATTTGATTTAAAAAGTGGATCAGGTTTCGCTGTTCAGTGATCTTTGTATCATCGATCGTACCCCTTTCTATTCGCCTTTGTTGTGGAACTCGTCCGGCGTGCCGACCTGGACTCAATTCAACCAAGGCTTGGATCAAGGATCTCAACGTACTGTTCTGCTAGTTTTGGTCATTTTTTGTGCTGTACGACCCCATGCTTTTTTGCCTTTCGATACTGCCATGTGGTCTGCAATGATGAATACGCTTCTGATCGTACATCAGCTTGTCCGCGCGTAGCAAAAAGTCCTGAGGCATATCCTTTCGGTCGAGCACTGCGATACCAATCGAGAGTGATGCACCCAATGGACTCAATATTCCGTTTCCGGCTGTCTCTATCTCGGCTAGCCTCATACGGACATCTTCTACACTATACTCATCGCGACACGACATGAGAATCGCAAATTCGTCGCCTCCGATTCGGTAAACCGCATCGGTAGCCTGGCGGACCGACCCCTCTAATAATCGGGCGATGTCTTGAAGTGCACAATCTCCACGTTCATGGCCGTGCTGGTCATTAATCCCCTTGAAGTAGTCAATGTCTACAAAAGCCAAAGTCAACAGGAGGTCGAGCCTCTGCGATCGAGCGACGCAGGATTCTAGATCACTATCAAAACATCTTCGGTTCTTCAGCCCGGTCAAGGAGTCCTCAAGACTCAGAACAGATAGTTGTTTATGAAATCTACGTAAATACACAACAACCCCTAACATCACGACGGTCATGACCGCATCCGTGATCAATTCCCTTAGGGAGGACGGCAATCGCCCATTTTCCAAAACCTCGGTGAAGGAGGGGATTAACGGCAGCGCAAAAAGCCAATCAACCTTCATTGGGGCGCATTCCCATCGCCCGGGTACAACTATCCAGCCAATTCATATTAAGTATTACTATAAAAACCATTGGGTTTTTAAATAATTTGTAAGCGGCTCGGCGTTTGTTACGGGTATTGATTCTGGAAACTGTTTTTTTGATTGGCATTCTTTCCGATACATCTAACTATTTCAAGTGTTTTTCAAATTCACTTGTTTGCAAGGCATTGTTGCGGCGGCATGCGGATTTGGGATAATCATATCATTGTACTATTAATTCTGATTCCGATTGTGGGTTCTTAAAGCACGTAATTCATATGACCATGCTGAATTCGAGTGTAAGATAATTAACCTAAGTTCGACTAAACAATCAGCTATAAAAGAATCACAAAGATGAAGGTGTCGGAATCATGGTAAAAATAGATCCCTGTGTTTGAGTACTGCAATGTTACGTTGTAAAGACGTTGTTTATTTAGCCTCGAAACAAATGGATACGAAATTGTCATGGGCGAAACGACTTCAGTTTCGATTCCATTTATGGATGTTCAAAAACTGCGCGCAATACATGCGCCAGATCCAATTTTTGCGTCGGACTACGGTTAAAGCGGGAGATACACTATTCGAAGGAGGTAAAATTCTCCATCTCTCCAATAAGGCGCGTCAGCGCATTCGAAAACGACTAAATCCGAACCGCTAATTCACCAAAGAGATAGAAATGCAAAAACAATCTACCGATTATGGAGTTGGTGCAGTTTGCTCTGATTCTGACCGTCGCCTCCATCCCCGTCGCCATGCCGGCGGTGCTTTCCGTAATGATGGCGGTCGGCGCCATCCGCCTGGCCAAACTGAAAGCTATTGTGTCCCGACTTGAATCCATTGAAGAGTTAGCCGGCATGGATATCCTATGTTCGGATAAAACCGGTACCCTCACTCAGATAAATTAACCCTGGATGAACCCGTGATGTTCAATGGTGCTGATGCGCACATGCTCATCCGGACCGCTGCACTGGCTTCGGAGGCGGAAAACCCTGATGCCATTGATGAGGCTATATTACAAAAAATTAGCGATCAAAACGCATTGGCGCATTATCAGCAGCAAAGTTTCATCTCTTTCGATCCGGTAAAGAAACGTACCGAAGCCCAAATTAAAGACCCTGAAGGGACGATCTTCAACGTCAGCAAGGGGGCACCGCAAGTTGTACTGGATTTGTGTCATCCCGATATGGAAATACGCCAACGCGCCGAACATGCGGTTAATGAATTTGCCGCCAAAGGTTATCGGGCATTGGGTGTGGCGCGCACGGATCAAACAGGCCGCTGGCTGTTTTTAGGGCTATTGCCACTGTATGATCCGCCATGGGAAGATGCTACGGACACGATTCGCGAAATAGCCACGCATCATGTTGATGTCAAAATGGTCACCGGTGACGACATCGCTATTGCCAAACAAATTGCCGGCCAATTGGGGTTAGGACGGAATATACTTCCGGCCGAGCAGATTATCAGCGCCAAGGATAACGAAAACGTCATTCATGATGTTGCCCGCTGCGCCGAACGAGCCGATGGATTCGCTCAGGTTTTCCCGGAACATAAATACTGGCTGGTCAAAGATTTGCAGGCCAATAATCATATAGTCGGCATTGCCGTTTTCGGCGCGACCGATGCCGCCCGGGCAGCAGCCGATCTGGTCTTGACGGCCCCCGGCCTGATTGTTATCACCCATGCGTTCGAAGAAGCCCGGCGCATCTTCGAGCGCATGGACGCTTATGCCATCTACCGCATCACTGAAACTATATCCATTATGTTATTCATGGTGTTAGCGATACTGGTTTATAACGTTTATCCGATTACCGCCCAGATGATTATCCTGTTGGCGCTGCTCAACGATCTGCCCATACTCACCATCGTCAAAGATAACGTGAAATTGTCCGTACACCCGGTGCGCTGGGATATGTCCCGGGTGTTAACCATTGCAACGGTGTTAGGTATGGTAGGCGTTATCGAAACGTTTCTGCTGATGATCATTGCAAAAAATCAATTTCATGTCGGTACCGGGGAACTGCAAACCATCATTTTTCTGGAGCTAGTGGTCGCCGGACATTTGGCCCTGTTTGTCGCCCGGACCAAGCATTCTTTCCTGAGCCGCCCTTTCCCCTCGCCAATATTGTTACTTGCCATTATAGGTCCTCAGGTTGTCGCGGTTCTCATTGTCGGAATGGGTTGGTTCGTGACGCCGATTTCCTGGGCATATATCGGCATGATCTGGGCTTACTGCCTGATATGGGTATTGATTGAAGATGTAATCAAACTAGTGGTCTACCGGCATATCGATCACGTTATACCCTGGCATAAACATTTTCTTGAGGGGTTCAGACGGTCTATGCATTTCCATATAAAACCATAGCCATTAGCAGACCATTTATACAATCTACTTAATTAAGGCGGAGTTACCGTGATGGAAATTTTTAATATCAATGTTGAGATACGGGAAATGCAACGGAAAATGCTAGGTTATTTACAGCAGCATTGGAAATTATTCTTAGGGGGAAGGGTTTGTTTTCATGATTCTTGGGTCGCTGGCTATTATCGTGCCTCAAATCGCTACATTGAGAATCACGCTGTTTTTAGGCTGGTTGTTGTTGGCAGGTGGAATTATTCAAATGATCAGGGCAGTCAGCATTATCAAAATGTCGGGATTTAGCCTGTGGTTTTTTCTCGGGATTTTACAATCCGTCATCGGTTATTTTTTTGTGGCGGAACCGGCTCAAGGCAGCCTGCTGTTAACCTTATTTTTGATTTTATTTTTTGCGCTGGAAGGTATTGCAAAAATCTACTTAGCTTTGATGATGCGCCCACTAGCACACTGGGGCTGGGTTCTTTTTAGCGGTATTACGGCTTTATGCCTGGCTATTGCCGTTTGGGTCGGTTGGCCAGCTATAGGGTTCTGGGTTATTGGTCTGCTTTTGGGAATTAATATGGTTTTTCTGGGTTGGTCATTAATTA
>CAZZET010000141.1:0-3937 GCA_964653275.1 uncultured Methylococcales bacterium | reverse complement strand
GTGTGGAAAATACAGATTCACTAAGATGCTGGGCGAATTCAGTTTGTAGCTGAAAACAATTCAAAACTGCTCAGGTTACCTTGGTTCTTCGAGTAGGTAGTAGAGCACGTTATCGGTAAAGATGGGGTCACTTGTAAGGCCTAAGTGATCGGTAAATAAGAAAGTGACACCTCCCCATTTAATTGGCGATTTTAGGGTGGGTGTCCAATCGCCGCCAACTCGCTCATCAAGTAACGCGCTACTGCGAAGAACAACACCGTCTCCAGGACTCCATTTTATAACTTTGAGTGTTCCTGTATCGCTATCGACTTCCATGACCGCATCGGTAGACATGGCGTCTCCTGCAACGAGTTTTAACCGAACCTTATCGGGTGGTGTGGCAGGAGCATCGAGCGCACGATTGAAATGGTCTGCTCGTTTAAGGGATTTTTTGATGTGCTCTCGAGCAATTCGATATCTTTCTGCGTCGCTAGACACTTCGGGTAAAAGCGTTCGCAGAATTTCAGTTTGATCCGGATGGAGCATTCCCCAACGATATTTAGCCCATACGTTGACATCGAAAATATCGACTGCATTTTCCCTATTTCGTTCTTCGACAATTCCTCGATGTCGTGTTCGCGGAAGCAATTGAAAAAGCCCTGGCATGGTATTGAGAATCGCCGCCTCGTATTTTGGGAAAAAGGCTAGAAAATCAGCACCATTAACCAAGGTATTAAACGATTCAAGGGAACCCGCATTCGGCGTTCCGATAAGCACAACTCTATCGACATATTTTTTTCCTTCCCATGTTAGGACCGGGAGCGAACCGTCTTTTGGCAAGTCAACAGGACCGTAGCGGAGATAATAGCGCACGATGAGCCCCGCCATCGAGTGCGCTGCGATGTCGAATCGAATGTCTTTGAGTGCAACGTCCTGGTTTAAGACTTCTTTATATTGTTGTTTCACATAGGCACGTTTTTTAAGAATATATTGGTGGAGTGCTTTTACGCTATCAACGTTGTCACGTCGCCAATCGTAACCAAATTGAAAGCAGGTAAAATGTTTGGTGCCATAATCAACAGCTCCGGATAACGCAAGCTGCTGATCACGATAACCGCCTGCCCCAAGCGTTCCAATAATATCGATGTAAGCTCTGACGTGTATTGGCAAAGCCAAAAGATTAACCGTGATTTGATCGAGAACACCATTTGATACTACTTTATCGCGAAGATCATTTAGCGGTGCACCTTCTTTCATAGGTAACGCAATGAGGCGCGCTTGTTCGGCAACAGATGGATCTGCGTAACCTCCTCCGAAAGCACCCCAAATCATTTTTCCTGATGTAGTATCTTTCAACTTAGAGCCAAGCACGCCGGGCATAACGATAATTGGATTTCGATCAACGCCATGATACATGGCCGAGCGTGTATAAATGTCACCAAAATCTGGATAGTTAATGCTCTTGGAGCACGATGAGCACAAGATAACGAGGACAAGATAAATTCCAGATACGTGATGTTGGCCTTGGGTCATAGTTATACCCTCCAAAACATAAAAACATACCATCCTGAGGCCGTTGTAGAATTGGATTTGGCGGCCCTAACTCTGGTGACGTAGACACGCCTTTTCACCTGAAATTGGAAAATCGTCATCTCTTCACGCAACGCTGCATAATTTACTTTAGATATCCATACCGTATTCTTTTGGGCTTTTTCTATCCTCGGAAAGCCTCTAAGGGATAGACGAAAATTGAACGGTCAATGTGATAATGCAAAACATTATTTCGATTTCTGTGCAATTTTCTCAGGTGGAATAACTTTTCATTTGTCGGGATTCTCAAAACATGCTTTCAATAAATTTTGCATTTTGTCCCGACCAAGGCGTTTTAGCAGTTCAATATTACGCTCAGGAATTCGATTGGAATCCGGGTGATTAGCGATGGCTCGGTCGAGGCTTTTTTCCCGAAGCAGGTGTAATATGGGATAGGGGGAGCGGTTGGTATAGTTTTCCACATCATCGGGCTTGGTACCATCAAACTGGTAATTCGGGTGAAAACTAGCGATCTGGTAAACACCCTCCAATCCGAGCTGCGCGAGCAGGCTATCTGCGTAGTTCAGGAATTGGTTGAAATCGTAAAAATCCTGTAGTACTTGAGGGTGAATCAGCAAGGTAGTTTCAAATTCCTCCCGGCTATTAAGCAGTCCAAACTCGGCTTGAAGGTCCATCAACAATTGCTCCTCGGTTACTGCACCGGTTACAGAAAAATGTATTCGATTCTGTACCAACTCGTGTTTTGCAAAAGGACAGAGATTCAGATCCACCACTAAGGATTCCAACCAATGTCGTACCGATCTCACTATTTTTTCGTGTTCCGAAATCGTATCCAATCGAAACATTTCGTTTTGCTCGCCTTTGTGAGATGACTAAAGTAAGGTTAACTTGGTACGAGTGTTCCCAATATCTGGGTAGATATATTACAGCCGGATTAAACCACAAACACATAAAAGCAGCAAAATGTTTGCGTCAATGCCTGGTCACAGGTTTGAAGATAATTGACGGGTGAATTTGGCAATGCAATACTTTACTTTGAGTATTTCGAATTAGGCCGTTAGGAAAAGCCACCCCAACTAATGCGAACGAAATGTTTTCATGCGAACTTAGCATGAGACCAAATCTGTACATTCTATGAGCAAGAGTTGCATGCATGATATTAGTTATATAAAAATTTTACTAACCTCTTTCGTTGTTGCAATGACTCTGTGGCATCCTCCCGGGGCAACAAAAGAGAAAAGTAACCGAGGTCATCTGACCCATGCTACTGTTTTGCTCGATTTGAGTGGTGGTCAATCGAGCATTGGTAGGCCTGCCATGAATGGTTTTTTATTAGCCCTCCAGGACGTTGAGGTTACCCAAGATCCACTTTTATCTGCTGTGATGCTTAACACAGCCTCTGACCCAAAAACTACACTTCGTGTGGCGCAAGTGGTTGTACCGTCTGTTAAAGTCGCTGTAGGTTTTACAGACAATGATTCAATGCTTAACGATGGTCCTGTGTTTCAAAAAGCTAAAGTTCCCTTTCTCTCTATTGGCGCTACGGATCCAACATTGCCAAAGTCGGTCGGAAATTTTGTGTTTCTGACGGCGTTTGGAGATAACACACAAGCAGCAGCTGGAGCAGAATTTGCATATTCTGAGTTTGGAACAAATGTGGCTGTGTTGTGGGATTCAACTTCGCAGTATACGCGTACGTTACCGATTTACTTTCGTACCCGATTTGAAGAGATGGGCGGGTCAGTACTGCTAAATGAATCGTTTGATGGCGAGTGCAACATTTCCTCGTTGGGAGAATAGGTCTGGAATTTATCGCCACAGCCAGATTTTATCTACCTCGCTGGATTACCCGATTGTGTTGGCGAAGTTATTGCCTCCCTCAGGTCTGTAGGACTTACAATACCAATCATAGGTGGCGACGGTTTAGATACCCAAAACTTATTGCGAGGACCTTTTGAGATGACTGATAATGTTTACTATACAAGCCATGCATGGCTATCGGCTGAGACAGGTACTCCTCAAGCAAAACAATTCATTGAAGCATATCAAAAAGCATACGGAAGTCCGCCAGAAGATAGCTTTGCAGCGCTTGGATACGATGCAGGAAAAATTCTCCTTGATGCTTTGGAGAGATCCAAATCCACAAAACCCAGGCGGATCCAAAAAGCATTAGAGAAAACGCAAGATTTCCAAGGGGTCACTGGGACCATTGGGTTCAGTAAAAAAAGCCATGTGCCTCTCAAAACTGTTTGGACTATCAAAGTAACTCAAGGGGAATTATCCTTAGCGACAGAATTTGTTCCCGAAAAGGTTCCAGAACCAACTGCAGTCTTGTTTGACTAGAAAAGACTGGTTGCTTCATCTTCATCTGCAGCGATAACATTGCTCAGGTTTCTACTCTCACACA
>CAZZET010000140.1:0-4229 GCA_964653275.1 uncultured Methylococcales bacterium | reverse complement strand
AACTATCGACATAATCGGTCCCATCCAAATCCACAATAAATTTTTCGACGTTTGTACCGGTGTTTTCCAGGGTTGAGCGAAATTCCTGATTTTGGGTAAAGTCGAATCTACCT
This sequence comes from uncultured Methylococcales bacterium, assembly GCA_964653275.1. GTDB lineage: Bacteria > Pseudomonadota > Gammaproteobacteria > Methylococcales. The sequence goes on along the minus strand of CAZZET010000140.1, from coordinate 4,116 downwards.
GGAATTTTGATAGTTACTTCCTTACCATCACCTGTTAGATTACTACTAATAGACATTTTTGATTACCTCAACCTCTTTACTGTAAACATTCTAAAATACGGCTATGATCCACGAGCAACCAGTCAGAACAACTCCCTTTCTCCCTCATCAAGTAACCCTTTATGGACTGGTCTAACCTCCATTTTCGCCCAAAAACCCCTAAGTAGAGCGACCTTCTCCTGCCGCCAGCTCACAATGACTCCTACTCGGAACATGTCTTCGGCATCACAACAAAGCCACGTCCAGCTCCGCCTAAAAACTCCTAACCAACCTTAACTTTCTCTTGTTAAATGATAGTCGACACCTCTATATCACGCATTCCCTTCATACTCTGATAACAGCATTTTGCCCAACGGACCGGAATACCACATTTTGTCATTTAAGAGCTAAAAGATATTTGCTCCCTAGAGTAAGATAGACAATTCCGAGGAAATTCTACTGATTTTCCCTTAATTAAATCGTTAAGGTGATTTACAAACGAAGCAAAAACTGCGATCGGCAAGTGTCGACACATCATTCTCCCCAATCATCCTCATTATCCGCCACGACATTCTGAGATTCCGCACTAGATACCTGTTGAGGTGATACAAATCTTTTCGCGGGTAATTCGGAGAAATTCAGAGGTTTTCCCAATATTGGCCGTTCGGCCCCCATTGGTACTTCGCCGGTTTTGAAAAAAGTGACTAATGAATCCATATGTTGCGACTGATCATTTACAGAAGCACTCGCCTCGAAAGCGTGCCGCACAGGTTTGGCACTGTTTTGAGTGATCTCATCCTTCTGGGACACCACCTCATCCACCTTATTAATATCCATCGATTGTTCTTCGCTGCCACTGGCAATCTTGGTGACAATATCACCAACCTTTTTGGTTGCTCCAACGATTTCTGTCAAAGCTTCTCCAGTCTCATTGATCAATTCAGTCCCGAGTGTCACCTTCTTCAAACTGTTCTTGATTAGTTCCTTACTTTCCTTAGCTGCCAACGCACTCCGCTGAGCAAGGGCACGCACTTCGTTTGCCACTACAGCGAATCCCCGACCTTGTTCACCAGTCCTTGCAGCTTCCGCCACAACGTTCAAAGCTAACAAATTAGTCTGGAATGCTATCTCATCGATGACACCTATAGCCTCAGCAATTTTATTACTGCTTGAATTGATCTGCTCCATAGCCCTAACAGCCTTGTTAGCCGTCTTACTCCCTTTCTGAGCCGACTCCCTTGCCACAGTGGCAACCTGATTGGCCTGTTGCGCGTTATCCACACTGATTTTAACAGTACCCATGAGCTGCTCAATACTGGATGTACTTTCTTTTCGGCCCAAGGCTTGTTCCTCTGTTCGGTGCGACAAGCTTTTGTTGCTCGAGATAATTTCTTGGGATGTGTTTCGAACACACTCAGAGGATTCACTAGTAATTTCTAACGGTTCGGCAAGTTTCTTCTGGACTTCGTCTATCGATTTCTTGCAAACCGCAAAGGTTCCCGTAAAATCATTATCGATTTTGCGAGTCAGATCTCCTTCTGCCATAGCGTTTACAACCTGCTGTATATCATTAAACACACGTTCGATGGTATCGGCAAGTAGGTTAATTTCTCCACTTAATTTTTCGACAAAATCAGTTTTTCCAACCAAATTAACCCGTTGGCTCAATACACCCGCTTTTATAGCATTAGCAATGTGTCCAATCTCGTCCACTATCTGAACTTCAACCGTTCTATTTATCCATTCAACGACTACCCCGTTGTGCTCACCATCCTGGGTAATAATCGGATTGGCGATAATGTCGAAATGCTGACCGCCTACTACCAATGCCGATTTGAATGTGTCCTTTAGCCCAACAAGCCATTGTTTTTCCGGATCTGTACTTTGTTCCAAGCAATCTACATTTTCACCCATTAGATTTTTCGTATTAAAAACCGGAACAACTTTTCGAATATCATCCTGGGCGCTTTCAAACATAGTGCGGATGGATTTATTCATGTAGATGATATCGTACCCAACGTCCGTCACCATGACATTAGCCGAAACATTGTCGAGCGCTTGTTTGACAGAGAAGGCATTTTTAGCCTTCTTTTTAGCATTATCAGCGTCGTAATTGAGTTTTAACTGCATGCTTTGAAGCCCACGAAACAATCCCCCTAATTCATCGTAATATTGGAGATCAATATTGTTCCGAATCTCTCCATCGGTCAGGTTATTAATGGTATTTGACATTTGTTGCAGAGTCCGATTGAAATACCGGATTAGCCAGACACCAAAGGCCATAGCAATAGCAACCATCACAACCAAAGCGACCAACAATGGGACATTTTTTGTCACTATCGCCTGATAGACTGTTATAGTTCCTGGAATAGCAAAAAACAGAAAAGCTATTGCCAATTTCTGCCAAATTTTAAATCTTTTGAATATATTGAGCCTGGACAACCCGCGCTCTTTTCTCAAAAACGATTTTCGTCCCGGCACACCTGTTTTATACAGGTTCTCTGCTTTTACAATCTGCTCCCGGCTAGGAGCATAACCCACCCACATATACCCAGTCGGTGAGGCATTTTCGTACAGGGGTGTTATATGGGTTTCTTCCCAATAATAACCGCGGTTTTTACATTGGAATTTTACTAATCGTTTCCAAGGTTTAAACTCCTTAATATCACTCCATAATTCTTGAAACACCGCAGTCGGCATATCCTGGTGTTGAAGCATATTATGTTCCTTACCTATAATTTCTTTCCGGCTATAACCACTAACTGTCACGAAAGCATCATTCGCGTACTTTATTCGCCCCTTTTTATCGGTAATTGTAATTAGGACAGTACTGTCTTTTATTCGAACCTCATTATTAGCCATGGGCATACTCTCTTTCGTCGACAACTACCATTAAAAACTGCTAATCAGACTATCCAGTGTCCCCAATTTTTTCACTGTACCTACCTCCAAACCCCTAATATTGATTAGTGTGTCGACATTCAATAGAACCCTGTATTCATCACCATCCAAAAAGATAGTTAACGCTTAAACGATCCATTTAATCACCTTAGAAGGCTGTCCAAAAATGGGAACCTACTGAAAAAAATGTTTTATATTTTGTGGGTATAGAATAGGTACTTTGCTAATGGGACAATTAGAACAACCAGCTCATACCGGGATTATCCAAGATCATACTAACCAAAACGTCGCCCAAAATAGTCGCATCGAAAATTCCACTACCGCCTTTATTGCAAATTGTGGAAATGAGAAGTCAATTCTCTGAACAGTTTAGTCGAAGTTTGGGTGTTTTTGAGGTCGATTGAAATCCCCTTTTCCCCATGTAGTCGGCACTTCCAGGCACGATCGGAGTAGGAACACATACCCACAAGCATTTCTGACAAATTTCGATACAGTTTGCCAATTTTTTTGATGGTGGTCTTATTGAGCGGGCCTTTAGTTTCCGAGATGAAACCCAGAGATTATATAGACTATAGCCCATTAAGAGGATAACTAACTTTGAATCAAACCCCGTAAAAGGTAGATCCTGAATTCTACAATCGAACCTCGTTTAACCTTAGATAATCCAAGACTTGGTGGCCATTCAATATTGGGGGAAAAGATCGATGCAGAAAGTTCCTTCTTCCCGAACCTAACTACCAATACATGCAAACACCATGGACAACGCCTTAAACTAAATTGCTAATTAAAACAATTCGTAATAAGTATCTTCTGGCACTTCATCCATGTCTTCTTCCAATCGCTCTACTCGGCGTTCTAAGGACTGCACACGGAGGTCCGCTTGATTAGAAACATTGGTTGATTCTTCCACGCCAAACGTCGCGCAGCCACCCAATTGGAAAATGAGGAATAAAAATACCCCTATACCTAACTTTTTCATAGCCTTTTCACCCAATATCTTTTATAAACCGAGAATTAGATCCTCTATAGATTTCCCACCAAAGATCTCCTGTTGGGGGTAAAACCAAGGTCGTATCCAATAACCTTAGATTAAAAGCAGGGAAAAAATGTGTTTTAGTTCACAAACAGAGAATCACAGTCTGCCAACGTTAACTAAGAACCTGTCCGTAAATTGTGATCACTACTAATGACTAGCTA
>CAZZET010000139.1:0-4234 GCA_964653275.1 uncultured Methylococcales bacterium | reverse complement strand
CTTTTATATCCGCAAAATCTGCTATAAGGTTCAATCCAAATAAAAAAAATTTAACGGTTCAACGGCATCGATCAAAGTACGAATCAACGGAGTTAGCATTAATCGGCAAAAACACCTTATCTAATCTATTTGGTGTATAGTTGCTTTCTGAAATAACCCATATTCACTGATTACACCGTTTAACTTCGGGGGAGCGTCAAAATGTCCGCAGTATTTAAAACGACACACCATGGAGGGTGCCCACACGACTGTCCCGATACCTGCTCGATGGTTTTTGAGGTTGAAAACGGAAAGTTAATCGCCGTAAAAGGTAACCCAGACCATCCCATGACGCGTGGTGGCCTTTGCGTCAAATTAAAAGATTATGAAAAACGTCACCATCATCCCGATCGCATCCTTTATCCTCTGCGCCGAACCGGCCCAAAAGGTAGTGGAAGTTTTGAACGAATTAGTTGGAATCAAGCACTGGATGAGATCACTGAGAAATGGAAGGCAATCATTGATGAATATGGCCCGCAAGCAATAATACCCTATAGCTATTTGGGCCATCAGGGACTTGTCCACGGGTTAAATGGGGGCGATGCTTTTTTTAATCGTATGGGTGCAACCGTCTGCGAGCGCACGTTTTGTGGTGAAGGTTCATGTACCGCCTGGTTACTGACTGTCGGTCCTACTGCCGGGGTTGACCCGGAAAGTTTTATTCATGCCAAATATATAGTTCTTTGGGCCTGTAATTCAGTTAGCACGAATCTCCATCACTGGCATATCGTAAAAGAAGCCCAAAAGTTGGGTGCCAAGGTCGTCGTCATCGATAGCTATAAATCCAGAACGGCCAAAGAAGCCGATTGGCATATTGCGCCGAAACCAGGGACCGACGGCGCACTAGCCATGGCCATGATTCATACCATTATTGAGGAAGGACTAGTAGATCAAGATTATGTGGCAAATTACGCAATCGGTTACGAAGATTTGGCAGAACGTGCAAAGAATAGAACACCAGAATGGGCTGAGAACATAACGGGTATTCCGGCCAATGACATTCGCATATTTGCGAGAGAATACGCATCGACACAACCCGCTGCGATCCGTCTGGGTGTGGCCCTGGAAAGAAATTACGGTGGCGGCCAGACCATCCGCGCAGCAACCTGCCTTCCTGCTTTGACGGGTGCATGGCGCCATGTTGGCGGGGGCGCTTTGCAATTCCCAGTGTGGGAACACCCGTATAAATTCGACGTAATTTGTCGACCGGATCTGATTCCTGAGGGAACTCGGGTGATTAATGCTTTGCAGATTGGTCGGGCTCTGACGGGCGAAATGAACTTGGATATCCCGATTAAATCGTTGATGTGCTGGAATGCGAACCCAGTGACACAATCGCCCGAGACCGACAAGGTCGTTGCTGGTTTGATGAATGAAGATTTATTTATGGTCTCGGCCGAACATTTCATCACCGATACGGCCTCCTATGCCGATATTGTATTACCTGCATCGATGGGTGCCGAAATGGAAGACATTATCTTGTCTTGGGGGCATCTCTATCTCACCTACAATGAAAAATGCATCGATTCTCCGGGAGAGGCGATCCCTAATAATGAAATTTTTCGACGTCTGGCCGCACGTATGGGCTACCAAGAGGAGAATTTCACATGGTCTGATTCTGAGTGTTTGCAACATTATGTGGATTGGGATGCTCCCGCGTGCGAGGGTATCGATTTGGATTATCTGCGTAAACAAGGTTTTGCCCGCCTTAATGTTGGAACCAAGGACAATCGGGCACCCCATAGGGAGGGTAAGTTTCCAACACCCTCGGGTAAATGTGAGTTTAAACTTGATGGGGCAAAAAACTTTGTCGCAGGGCCCTTTCGCCAAATGTATGAAGGTTTCCAACCGGGAGAGTCTCTAGACAGTTTGCCCGATTACGTGCCATCCAGGGAAACAACCGAAAGCAATCCAGAATTGGCGGCAAAATACCCACTAAACATTGTGTCACCTAAAAGCCATGGCTTTTTAAATTCATGTTATGCCAATATGGATCACAAAATCAAAGGACAAGGTGAGCAATTCGTTTTAGTCAATGGTGTGGATGCTGGCGCACGTGGTATTCAAAATGGTACTAAAATCCGCGTTTTTAACGATCGAGGAGCCTTTGAAGGAAATGCCCAAATTACCGATGATGTGAATCCTGGTATTGTTGTTGCGACACTGGGTTACTGGCGGCAATTAAATAATGGAACCGTCAACTGCATCAGTTCTGCGGAGTTTGTTGACATGGGAAACGCACCGACCTTTTCCGATAATCTGGTGCAAATTGAAGCATTGAATTAGCGAGGCTCTAACAATATATTTGAAGAATTACGTTTCGTTTAATTTGCCATGATTTAATATTTATTGGATTCTGAGATTTTTCAGTATTTCGTCTAACGGTACCAAGTTCAATCTGATCCGGAACAAAATTTCATTATTTTGCAATAAGCCGTAACAATCATAGGTTCTTAGCATAATACTGGTTTGATTTAAAGTATTTTTGCTGGACTCGGGGTGTTGTTTAACCAGGATGTGCAATTTATCATGATCTTTGATTTGACTTAAATAATGACGATCCATTGAAATATGGTGTGATGTGTACACCATTGGATTGCGTTTAAAGTCGTGATTTTCTAACTGCGCTTTTTCGAGTAAGGCACCCGATGTCAAACTACAGGGAAAGACTTCCGGATACTTGGCCGTCTGAGCCAGGTCATCAAAGTAATCAGATTGTTCGGCCAGCGAACCGGATAGAAAGTTTTTGACATTACCATTATTGATATATTTTCGTTTTAGAAAAAACTCAGTATCCGGCACAGTTGATTTGTCAGAAAGAGTATTCAAATCAGGAATATTGATTAAATCAGTTTCAGCCAAAAACATGGGAGCCCGCGTTTCTTTTTTAAACCCTAGCATAATCGTTTTATTTTCCGATTTAATCGAAACACGATTGGTTAGTGTCAAATCGGGAATAGTCTTGACCAAGGTTTTCTTGATATCCAGATAAAATTTTTGACGTGGACGCAAGGCGTTAACGAATATGAACTGGTAGTTACTGAAACGTAGGTTATTTTCCTCAATAATCTTATTTTCGTGATTCACCTCACGATGCAGACGCATCTGGTATTCGATCAATGTATTGATCTGAAAACCCAAGACAATAGGCCCTTTGAATGGATTGTGAGTGATCTGCAACCACTTGTGTTTGTCATGGAAAAGATTGAAATCGTCTGAAGCATTTCTGGCGACTTCCAGATGAATTTGGTCAAAGATAAAAAATTTTTTCGGCATTGTTGCCTATCTCTAGTGTCTCGACAATATCTTCACGATGATCTCACCATAAAGTGGTTTGGTTTGGTACAGTACTCTGTAAGCGGGACTTTTAACCGACAAAGCATCAACTGACCAATAGTGTAGCTGCTAGAGTTGAGTGTTTTGCTGGGTTTTAAGCTATACAATACCCTTTCTCAACTACCTTTGTTAGGATGAGCGCTCGATTCAATCAGTAGTCCCACTAGGAGGCTATCCGAGAATAGGAACCGTAACGAGGGAAAGATGGTTTGAGCGTGGTTTTTTCATTATTTGAGGCGAATACTTGCTGTATTTAACGAAAATAATGGGAAAATCAGGCCAAATCCAACTTTTCCGCAGTAGGTTCTCTATTCTCGGACGGCCTCCTAGGGCGCTTACAATTGAAACTTACCCTGCATTGGGCTAATCCATTTTCCAAAAGTGGAATTAGATCCTAACCGAATCAACGACGGTTCGTAGTTCCCGAATAGTTTACCCGGTAAATCGTCCCACTATAATCATCGGATACAAAGAGACTTCCATCTTTGCCTTCAACAACATCCACGGGCCGTCCAATCACATCACCATCAACTTCAAATCCAGTAAGAAAAGGACGCTCGGTGATATTCCCACTACCATCGAAATGCAAAGATACGAGCTGGTAGCCTATTTTCTTGGATCGGTTCCAAGAACCATGCAAAGAAACTATTGCTGCACCAACATAAGTTGGCGGCAAGTTTTTATTCTGCAGAAAGGTAATAGCAAGCGGCGCAGTATGCGCACCAAATCCGTAGACTGGTCCCATGCTTTCCGAAATTCTGTGACCGTGACCCACGCCAATATCGGGATCGGTTATTTTATTCCCATTCGCATAAGGCCAACCGTAAAACTTACCCTGCTCGATTAAGTTTAGCTCGCA
>CAZZET010000138.1:0-4467 GCA_964653275.1 uncultured Methylococcales bacterium | reverse complement strand
GAAAAAAACAAACAATACTAACTACTTGGATCTAATAGTACCTTTCCAAGATTTTTTCGGTGATCAATGAATTCAAATGCTTCTGCAATTTTTGACATCGGATAGATAGAATTTTTCTGAATAGTAGGTTTGATATTGTGTTTTAGAAGATAACTCATCATAGCGTGCCATTCGGGAACAATAACTTGCAAATTTCTCTCAAATAAATGTCCAGTATGGAAAACCATATACCCTTGGGAATCTAATTCTTTACGTGAGATTTTAGGGAAATCTTTTATTGCGTATACCCACGATAAAGGACTACATTTTTTTATCTTAATGCACGATGCACCAATAGATACTATTTTACCGAGAGGAGCGAGACATTTTAAACTACGTTTGTGAATATCACCTCCTACACTTTCTAAAATAAAGTTCGGCTTTATTAGCTGATCAAAATCACTATAATCTAGAGGAATAACTCCCATCGTATCGAGGTAATCCTTCTTTTTTTGACTACTTGAAGTTCCATATACTTTCATTCCAAGAGATAAACATAATTTACATGCCGCTAAGCCAACGCCCCCTGCTGCAGACTGAATTAAAGCAATTTCCTCTTTCTTACAACGTGCTAATGAAAAAATAGCAATCCATGCTGTGAGCCAGTTGCCCGGTAAAGCAGCAGCTTCTTCATAGGAAAAGTTGTTAGGCATTGGGAAAACAAGATCTTCATGTCGTGAGTTGTATTCGGCATAAGTACCTGTTTTTCCAGCTACAACAACTCTGTCTCCCATTTTGTATTTTGTTACTTTATTCCCAGTTTGTTCTATCACTCCACTTCCCTCAATTCCTAAGATATAAGGAATTTCTCCAGCCCAATTGTAAAGCCCTTGGGATGACAGAATTTCAGCATAATTAATGCCTGCATACTTTATTTTAATAAGTACATCATATTCCCCTACCTTTGGTTTATTAACTTCACTAACTCTGAGGTGGTGATACCCTTTCTTGTTTTTTAATATCACTGCTTTCATTTTTGATTAAAAAATATATTGTTTACCTACCAAGTCAAAACGATAGATTGGATCTTGTGTGGTGATGCAGCGATTATTGAGCTTACCTTTCGTTAATTGGGGAGAAATTTAAAATAATTTGGGCAGAGAAGTCCGAGTAATTAAATTTGGAGTTGTTGACAGTCCAACTATAACACGGAGTGCTGAGATGTTAGACGTAATCATTCTATTTTTTAACATCAGTTCCAGGTGATTGATTCTTTTAGAAACCAATACATGGGATCTGCCCTGGTAGTCCGTGCAATATGGGATCTGATGCTAGAAGCTGGATGCAAGCGATGCTCACATATACGTAATAAATCAACCATTACAAAATGGAGAGATTCCTGGTCTGTTCTCATATCTAAATAGGGTAGGATAAGGGTATCAAATTGAAATCGCGATTAACCTTTATCGAATATAATTCTATTCATGAGCTATTTCAGCTTATAATCGACGATTATACAAATTTACAAAGTAGTGTTACCGATGAATATTGAACTTTCCGGAGTTGAATTCACCTATTCATTTAAGCAATGTGATCTCTTTGAATAAACAGTAATATTCTTTTTAGGAATACTTGAGATGAATAAAAATATTCAGATTATGCATTATCGCTTTGTCATTGTGGGGCTTTGTTTCTTGTTGGGACTGGTAAATTATTTGGATCGTGCAATTATTTCTTTTGCGGTCGAACCAATTAAACAGGAATTTGGTCTGGATAATACTGGATTTGGCCTGATAATCTCCTCATTTGCTCTGGGGACAGCGTCGATAAATGCGTTTGCAGGCTGGTTATTGGACCGTCACAGTGTTCATGTGACTTGGACAGTCCCTACTATTCAATTTGCACTGATTTATTTCGTGAAAATGCCGGTGCAGCAACCGGCATAATGGTGACTTTCTTCTCGATATCGGGGATCGTGTCACCTTCGCTTACCGGTTGGCTCACCGATCTATTTGGTGACTTTACAGCAGCCTTCGGTGCACTGATACTGATGATGTCTAGCTCGATTCTAGGTCTAGTATTCTTTGCAAGGGCGGATCCCGAAATAGTAAAGCATACCTCTGAATAACGCCGGGAAATCTGCGAAAGGGTATGCAGATCCGAAAGAAAAAGTAGATAAAGACCATTATCATTAACTTGCCTTTCTATTCCTCCATCGGATGACGATTGACACGGAACAGGCAGACCACTAGAATCGATCTCTAGTATTCGCCAACCAGAGGGTAATTGATCATGCAGATCACTAAACGAGATTTGTTAACGTTCGTTCTTGGACTTTTTCTAATATTGAACTTCCAGTATGCTTTCGCTGAAACGGCAGTTCCAACCCAGGAAGGTGAAGTTCTAGCGGACCAACAATCGACTGAACGCGGTAGTGTTATTAATGCCGGTTTTACCACATCCGTTGATGACAATGAACCGACCGAAGACCTATCTGAGATAATGAATTCTGCGTCCAGAGTGTACTTTTTTAGTGACCTTGACGGGATGGACGGACAAACGGTGACACATCGGTGGAAATACGGAAGCTCGATAATTGCAAATTCAAAAATTACGGTAACAGGGTCTCGCTTCAGAGCCTGGTCGAGTTACGAAATGCAACCAGAATGGACCGGAACTTGGTTTATTGAGATAGTCGATGGAAATGATAAAGTTATCGGTACTAAATCTTTTGTTTTCATGGCGCCGCTGTAGGGCTTTAGTGTAGGGGCTAATTATTGAATTGTAATAAACCGGGCACAACCTTTTTCTCAGCAGGGGTATTTAAATATCTATTTATTCTTCAGGGGTTCATGCTGTTGTTTATAGTTTGGTTTTACCCGTAAATGCAAGCGGTAGCTCATCGAGAAAATATATCCTTACTTGATTTGATAAGCCGCTATCTGATTTGGTTTAAAATTCTTAATCTTTTTTAGTCGAGGTTTTCTTCCTGTACTTTGCTAAAAACGTAACCGGTATGTGGCCTTCTGACTAATAGGAGACTCCAATAACAGCGGGTTTTTTTCTGGATGTTGATATAAAGTTTGTGCCACTTTATCAGGATTTATATTCGGTGTGCCACGTATAATGACGTCTCTTATCCTTCCCGCATTATAATTGTCTCTATAGCGGGTTCTATTTGCGTAGAACCCGGTTTTAAACCACCCGTCTGCAAAAGCTTCATGTGTGGCAATGGCATTTCTCCGTTGGCCTTTCATTGCAGTGTTGCCCTTTATCCAGATGTCACCGACCGTCCCATCTGGGCTGCTATGCCTTCCTTATTTATACCCACAATTCGCAGCAAAGGATAGTGCATTCCCATTCCCTTTGTGCTTGAGTATTGAATGTTAAACTGTTTTTTCTGGTTTTCAATGCACAAAAGATTGAAAGTATTTGGCTCCTTTCGGATCGAACAGGGATAATCGCTAATACAAAATTAGGTTTTCATTAAACCTATTTGTATATAAAACAATCGACATTTTCCTCGGAAAAACTCTACAAAGTTACCACACTACAATTATTTAAATATTAAATACGATCGGTTGTTGCTCAATAAAATTCTACATAGTGATGGTAACTTATTATTTCAGCGAATATTCTCATTTATTCCACAATTTCTGTGGAAAACTCTGTGGGTAAAATTTAATGAACGGTCGAAAAGCACCTAATTACAGCGTTTCCAGATAAACTGGAAAAAATCCATACAATTTTATATTGCTATATATTTCAATAAGATATATAATGCATCCATTATTGTGACAGATAAATTCTTATGCGGATGTTTAAATTTTTCCTGCTGTGTATAACTTGACCACTATTCGTAATTATGGCAGTGCACAAATCCTAGGAGACCGTCACAGAATACCGATCATTGCAAGGCAAAGTTGATTGGAATTTTTTAGATGACATTTTGCAGGTAAACCCTATCAAAATAAGCCGGATATGCAATTAAGCAATTATCTAACGAGTCTGAACCTTTTGGTTTAATTCACGAAAATTAACAGGTGCCGATTGGGAGTGGGTTTACGAAGGTTTTACTGTGGCGATAAAGGTCAGGTGTTATTCACCGAAGACTTTACAAGCCTTTAAAATTTGGATATAAAAATTTCAAAGAAAACGGGTGACCCCTTTTTCGTTTTTTTCAGCCACCATTAGTCCAATAACAATGACTTCTTCCAACAGTCGCCTCGTGTATTCCACACGCGTAGGTCGTATTAAAACCGATAAAAAGCCCGGCAATACTCCTCATCCCTCTCGTGATGGCATCGTTCGCATTCGCCGTGAAACAAAAGGGAGGAAAGGTAAAGGTGTCATCACCATTACAGGCTTACCCTTGGATAACGATGCACTCAAATTAGTCGCCAAGCGATTGAAGCAGCTCTGTGGGACAGGGGGGGCAGTGAAAGAAGGCGTGATTGAAATTCAAGGTGATCATAGGGCGGTAATTAA
>CAZZET010000137.1:0-4705 GCA_964653275.1 uncultured Methylococcales bacterium | reverse complement strand
TCAGGGGTTTCCTCGGCATTTGTCTCAGCATACCGGTGGGTTTGTTATTGCCCGTGAAGATTTGGCTTCATTAGTCCCCATCGAAAATGCCACGATGCCAGAACGCACTGTCATTCAGTGGGACAAGGATGATTTAGCGGCTTTGGGATTGATCAAAGTTGATGTATTGGCGCTGGGCATGCTTACTGCCATCCATAAAACCTTTGATCTAATTACTGGCTATAGAGGTCAGCGGCTTCGGTTGACCGATATTCCACCCGAAGATAAAGCCACTTATCAAATGATACAGCGGGCTGATACGGTTGGCGTATTTCAAATAGAATCCCGCGCTCAGATGAGCATGTTGCCGCGACTTAAACCGGAAAACTATTACGATTTGGTGATTGAGGTGGCCATCATTCGACCCGGTCCCATATCAGGTAATATGGTACACCCTTTTTTACAACGCCGGGCCAACCCTGGGTTGATTAATTATCCGAGTGAAACCTTACGGTCGGTTCTGGAACGTACATTAGGGGTTCCTATTTTCCAGGAGCAAGTTATGCAGATTGCCATGGTGGCTGCTGGTTTCACACCCGGTGAGGCAGATCAGCTTCGGCGTAGTATGGCCGCTTGGAAAAAACGCGGTGGTTTGGAGCCATTTCGCCAGCGGTTGTTGGAAGGTATGGATAATAATGGCTATGAGCGGGATTTTGCTGAACGCATCTGTGAACAAATTAAAGGATTTGGTAGCTATGGATTTCCTGAATCTCATGCGGCAAGTTTTGCTCTCATCAGCTATATTTCCGCTTGGCTCAAGTGTCATGAACCAGCAGCTTTTTGTTGTGCACTGCTCAATAGCCAGCCCATGGGGTTTTACACTCCGGACCAACTAATTCAGGATGTGCGCCGCCATGGTGTGGAATTGCATCCTGTAGATGTACGTTATAGCCAGTGGGAAAGTAGTTTATATACTGATGGACCCTACCGGCAACCGGCTATTCGTTTGGGATTGCACCAAATAAAAGGATTAAATCAGAAAGTCGGGAGAAAAATCGTCGCTACCCGGGGTAATACACCTTACGATTCGGTGATGGATTTGGTACAGCGGTGTAACGTGGAAAGGCAGAGTTTGGAGATACTGGCGGCAGCCGATGCGCTCCAGGGATTGAGTGGAAACCGCCATCTTAGTCATTGGAAAGTGGCTGGCATCGAAAAGTTCTTGCCGGTGTTCGATCATCCAGACTTCAATGAAGCCACACCACTACTGCGTAAGCCTACGAATAGCGAAGAGATGCTTGCCGATTATGCTACAAAAGGCGTGTCGCTTAACCATCATCCCCTTGACCTACTACGCAGGGAATTGGACGAACTTGGTATTTGCCCAGCGCAAAAGCTTTATTCTCGACGTCACGGTTCTATCGTTAAAGTAGCGGGGTTAGTGACCAATCGTCAACGGCCTAGTACAGCATCAGGCGTGATTTTTGTGACTTTAGAAGACGAAACCGGATTGGTAAATCTTATTGTTTGGCCGAAAACAGCCGAGGTTCAACGGGTGGACTTACTGGCATCTAAATTAATGCTGGTTTCCGGTATCGTACAAAAGGAACATGGTGTTATCCACGTTATTGCGGGAAATATACACAATTATTCTCATTGGCTGCAAGGTTTGGAAACGCATTCGCGGGATTTTCACTAGCCCATATTTCTTGCTAGCTATCTACAGCGTTGTGTTTGACGAATGCGTTTAACATGATCTCAAGTATACCATCGCATGCTTCTTATCTCCTGGCCCCTGGTATGAAACCCGACAAGCAATGTCAGTTAGATAAAAAAACGCCACTATAAATCAAACCTAAATCAAATTGAATGCTAAATTTAAAAGCAAATTAATTCAGTTTTACGGAGCTAATCATGAACTTTAAAGAGTACTTAATGATACTAGCGCATAAAGATGGATCCGATCTTTATCTGAGTACTGGTGCGCCACCATCAGCAAAATTTCACGGTACATTAAAGCCTCTTCAAAAAGAAAGCATGACGTCTGGTGAAGTAAAGGAAATTGCCTACGGCATTATGGATGACGAACAGATTATCGAATTTGAACGAGATCTCGAAATGAATCTTGCGATCTCGGAATCCAATGTTGGTCGTTTTCGTGTGAACATATTTCGACAACGCAACGAGATCTCTATGGTCGTTCGGAATATTAAAACTGACCTTCCCAACATAAAAGATATCGGGCTCCCCCCCATATTGTCCAAAGTTATAATGGAAAAGCGTGGTTTAGTTCTATTCGTCGGTGCTACGGGTTCGGGAAAATCGACCTCTTTAGCAGCGCTCATTGATTATCGAAACACGAACGCTGGCGGCCACATAATTACTATCGAAGACCCCATTGAATTTATTCATCCTCACAAAAAATCTATCCTAAATCAGCGCGAGGTTGGGGTGGATACGAAATCCTATGCGAAAGCGCTAAAAAATACACTTCGACAAGCTCCCGATGTCATACTCATTGGGGAAATTCGTGACCGGGAAACCATGGAGCATGCCTTGGCATTTGCGGAAACAGGACACCTTGCTATCTCTACCCTGCATGCCAACAATGCTAACCAGGCATTGGATAGGATTATCAACTTTTTCCCTGAAGATCGCCACAAACAACTGCTTACCGATTTATCGCTCAATCTTCGAGCTTTTGTATCTCAAAGATTAGTACCTACAGTTGATGGTAAACGTGCAGCAGCGATTGAAATAATGCTAGGAACACCGACGGTCCAAGAGTTTATCGGAAGAGGTGAGGTTTCTGGATTGAAAGAGATCATGGAAAAATCGGAAAATCTTGGTATGCAAACGTTTGATGGCGCTTTATACAAATTGTACAAGGAAAACCGTATTTCTTTAGACGAAGCCATCAAAAATGCCGATTCACCCAATAACCTCCGACTTAGAATCAACCTGGATGAAAGCGCTTCGCAGACCAGCAATAAACTGAATTTAAGTCTTGAAGTCGAAAAAGAGGAAGAGGAGCTGAATGAACTAAACACGGTGGTGGAACGACATGTGGATAAAGATATTGAATCAATTTCGTGAACTATATCTCTTTAAAATTCACCAAAATGGTCTAGATTTAATAGTACCCTTTTTCGCCACCGATTGGTTAATCGGTTTTCAAGAGAGCCCTTCACAATGGACAATTTTCAAGTCGTAAAATTTGATAGAGGAGAATTAATCTTCAGGTATGATGATACGGGAAAGCACGCCTATTTGATCCGCTCAGGAAAGGTTACGCTGTATAAGGAGGTGAGTGGGACGAAACAAGTTATTGCCGAAATGAATCCAGGTCAAATTTTGGGCGAAATGGCTCTTTTCACGGGGAATCCTCGCTCAGCAACGGCCGAAGCATTGGAGCCCACTGAACTACTCGTTATTGATCGAGAAACCTTTGAATGCCTTTTGCAAAAAAGTACACCCTTTGTCAAAGGACTCATCAATCAGCTCATTAACCGTATCCAATCCACTGAAAACAATGGTCAGCTTGCCGACAGTTCCTTATGTCCCGATTCCCAGCTCGAAACTTGTTAATGGAATCACCTGTCAAACAAGCAGATAGTTTAGATTATTAATCGGAGGTGTGTCATGCAAACTATTCAGCTCTATGGGTTGGAAGGTTTTGCCAAAAATTACCATATCGAAAGGCTAAGTCCACCGTCACTACAGGCGATTAGGCAAGGTCAACCCGGTTATACGGTTGAAAAAGCTAAACAGTTCATAAAATTTCAAGAACGTATTGATCTCGAACTGCTACAACACCCAATCATCACCAATAATAGGTATACTGCTTGGTTCGAGCAAGGGAACCAGAGCCTCGCGCAGATCAAAGCCTTCATTATTCAATTTTCAGTATTTTCAAATCTCTTTCTGGTTGCCCAGCTCAATAAAATGATCAATGCCGATACCCTGGAAAGCATGCGGGCTTCTAAGGAAATTTTGGCTAACGAAATCGGAGTGCAATTCAAACCGACAAAACACACAAAACCCAAACCTATTCAGAGCGAAAATGAAGGCTCTGTTGAAGGCAGCACGTTTCGTTTTTCGTCTGCCCATTTTGAATGGCTCTACGCCAGTGCGAAAACGCTTGATTTGGAATTCCACGAAATCGGTAAACCCGCGCATGGTACAAAATCTACTTTGTTTTTCTGCGACGAATTGATCCGTTTATATGGTGGCGCAGATTATCAAATTTCACAGGCAGCAAGCTACGCTGTGGAGAATTGGGCCGCTGCTGGATTTTGGGGTGAATTGAT
Source organism: uncultured Methylococcales bacterium (assembly GCA_964653275.1). Classification (GTDB taxonomy): domain Bacteria; phylum Pseudomonadota; class Gammaproteobacteria; order Methylococcales. The sequence continues at coordinate 416 of CAZZET010000137.1, read as the reverse complement.
CAGAGGATTCAAGTTATTTAATAAACGTATGCGAATGGACTTGCCATTGGGATTTTTTGTCTGGCATGATCATATTGAGTCACAACATGCCGAGCATACTCAGGAAGAATTAGAAGAGTTGTATTTCTGCCATACAGTTAATGAAGATTTGTTTATTCAATACGGCAATGAAATGCTGGATGGCGTCGCTGCATTCTGGGATGGTTTAGATGAACAACGGCGCGAATTGGTTGGGGTGGACTGAATCAAATAATCTGTCATAGAGTTGTTGAGAACCGAGAAAAATACTCGGTTTCGAACAAAAACTATGTCCTTGAAGAACAATTAAGGGGTTGTGAAATGCAGTCCTTTTGGTGAGTGTATTGTGGTCCTTACCTGCTAGCGTCAACGAGTGAAATCCCTTTGTCGTTGGAAAA
>CAZZET010000136.1:0-4729 GCA_964653275.1 uncultured Methylococcales bacterium | reverse complement strand
CAATCGCTTTGTGTGCACGTAACCTATCGATCACACGCGCAACCGCTGTGCCACGTTGTCCAATACTACAGTATATGCAGATTACGCCTTTGCTTCGCTGGTTTAAAATCGTATCGACAGCGATCGCAGTCTTACCCGTTTGTCTGTCGCCGAGAATGAGTTGGCGTTGGCCTCGCCCAACCGGAATTAGAGCATCGATCGCTTTTATCCCGGTTTCAAGCGGTTCCGTCACGGGCGCACGATCAAGAATATTTGGAGCCTTCCTTTCGATCGGCCAATAGCCTACCGATTTAACCGGACCCTTATCGTCCAATGGTACGCCTAGTCCATTGATCACCCGGCCAAGCAGGCCAAACCCAACCGGCACCCCAATAACCCTACCAGTACGCCGCACTTCGGTACCTGCCTTGATACTTGAGCCATGACTTAGCAGTACTACGCCGATTTCCTCGGGGTCGAGGTTAAAAGCAAGTCCTGCGTTACGATCACTGAATTTAAGCAGCTCCATAGCCTGCACTCTAGACAAACCGGATACACCAGCAATCCCGTTTTGTACTCGACGAACACGCCCGGTTTCAAGGGCAGTTAGTTTCAGTCCTCGTTGGGCTAATAACGCCTTCTCAATGCGCTTATCGGTTTCCGCTATCGATTCTTTTAACATTTAGATAAGGGGCGCTGTACTTCCTCGTTACGCGCTACTAAAGTAACGTTGGAAATCACCTCGATTAGCTCATCTAAATAATGTCCAGCGTTCCAAGACCAGAGTTCTTCGCTCGTCTCCAAAGCGACACCACACACGAATTCGGGCCTAAGTTCGAATTCCAAGTAAACACCTGGAATGAGCTCAGACAGCTTATCTCGAACGACATCCCGTAGCTTTTGACTCAGCTCGTAACCAGTCGCTACCGTAATATTTCCGCCGGTCACCGTCGAACAAAGCAATTTCTTTTTGTCTTTTTCAGATAATTGATGCAACTCATCCAAAAAACGATCAACCATGTATTGCTCCAATTGCACTCCAGCCAGATCGCGAAGCACTTGGCGGCAGATTGTTATCATTTTTTTTCCGCATACATTTCCGACTTCCTGCATCAACGACGTTTGCTCTTTTACTAACTCATTTTGCCATTGCACCCGCTTCTTACCAATTTCATCACGTAATTTACCCAATAAAACAGTATATTGACGCTCTGCTGCTTGTTCGGCTTGATTGAGTATCTCTGACCGCTCCACCTCTAATTCTTTCTGTTTATCCAGGTATAGTTGCATTGTCTGCTCTGCGGAGTCTAACTGTGACTCTGCAAGTTTCTGGCGTTCCATTATTTTCCTTTCACGCCGCTCCATCGATTCAATAATAGGTTTAAAAAGGAACCGCTTAAGCAAATAGACGAGCACCAGAAAATTAACAATTTGTGCACCGACAGTAAACCAGTCAATCTGCATCGCTTCAATTCGCTGCTTGAGTAATAGCAAAATCCCAGAATGGGTTTGCAAAAAGCAAAATCATGGTGATCACAAAGCAGTAGATGGCCGTTGACTCGATCATGGCCAATCCGACAAATAACGTTCGGGTAATTGTATTCGCTTCGTCTGGCTGCTGGGCGATCGAGCTAAGCGCTTGAGCCACCGCTCGACCTTCGCCCAATGCGGGCCCGATTGAACCAATAGCCATAGTTAGTCCTGCAGCAATAATCGAGGCCATACCAATCAAACTCTGAATATTCATAACTCCTCCTCGTGGATTCCACACGGATGATCTAAAGAATCAGTAGTATTATTCAAATTAGGTTCATGTGCCGCAGTGGCTGATGCGATGTACACCATGGCTAAAACGGCAAAAATATACGCCTGGATAATACCTGTCAAAAGTCCTAATAGTTGGATCAATATAGGAAAAAAGAATGGTGCAAAACCAAGCAGAATAGCCACTATCACAGTACCGCTCATAATGTTCCCATAAAGCCGCACAGCGAGCGCCAGCGTGCGAGAAAATTCACCTATGACGTTAAATGGCAACATAAAAAATGTGGGTTGAAGATACTGCCGTAGGTACCCCATTATTCCGGACTCAACCACACCATAAAAAGGGACTGCCACAAAAACACAAATCGCTAGGGCTGTAGTGGTTGAAAGCGAGCTGGTTGGCGGTTTATAGCCAGGAACTATCGATAGCAAGTTGGAAACGGCAATAAACAAAAACAAGCTTCCAATAAAGGGCAAGTAACGTCCGGGGGGCTGTTGACTGACTTCCTGAATCTGATCACGAATACCGGTTACGGTTACTTCGAGGAAATTCTGCCATGAAGTCATTTCAGTGTTGGAAGAAAGACGTCGCGTAGCGAAGATCGACATACCCACAATCAAAGTCATGACCAACCATGTAAAAATTAATGAAGCATTGATCCGAATGAATCCATATTGCCAAAATATAATGTCATCGGGATTAAATTGCATAATTTAGTTCTCCCCTCTAACAGACATCACGGATACTAATTTGCTTAGCGCATTTTTAACGAACACGAGCCGAATCAATAGAAAACCGGCAAGACAGGCTGCGACTCGCTGCCATTGCCCCTCCACAACAAGAAAAAGCCCGGCAAATACCACCAGGTTTCTCAACACAAAACTCAAGACAGCCCACAATGCCGGATGGTGAACATAGGGCAACCTTTGAACCGTAGTCCAGAGTCCAAAAAAGTAGACCAGTCCTAAGACAATACCCAACAAAAATACTGGGGTTAATGTAATCACCCATTCATTCATGCGAACTTTCCCGCTGAACCCAACGCCAGGCCTGCAAACACCCAAACACGATGCCGACGAACAAAAGCATGATGGTCCAGGAAAATCGACTCGACCAGATATGATCAATCCATAGACCAAGGGTAATGCCAAGTACCGTTGGTACAGCGATCGACCAGCCAACCAAACCAAACATCCCCAGTCCAAACCAAACACTGTGCCGTTTCTGACTGCGAGCCATCAATTTACGAGCGGTTTTTTTTTCGATATCAACCCTCATGTGATCCAAAGTCTCGTGCGTTTTGATTTTGGTCACTTTATTCACGGAAGTTGATCTCGCATCGTAGAATAACGCCGCACAATCCCTGCTTCCAAACGTGCTAATGCACTACGGGCCATCAGCTCTGCTTCATCGAGTTTCAGATATTGCTCGTCAACCGTTTGTTTTAATTTCCCCAACTCAGTCCCACCAGCAGCATTTCGAGTCGACACCAATACCTGCTCACCGCATTTAACCAGGGTTCCTTCATCAACCGCTAAAAACTGCTCTTTTCCTTGTAGAGAAATAAAAGATAAAATTCCAGGAACAATCGCCGCTACAAAATCGATGTGTCGAGGTTTCAAGCAAAACGAGCCATTCACAGCCTCAGCAACAATTTTCTCAACTTCTTCGTTCAAAAAAACTCCGCTAGGGAGTAGCACTTTTAGCCTCATCGATACAACCAATCATATACAACGCACTTTCTGGAAAGGAATCGAATTCGCCTGTAAGAATTCGCTCACAACCCCTAATAGTCTCCGACAGTGAAACTAAACTTCCGACACGTCCGGTAAAATGCTTCGTAGTATTAAACGCTTGAGTCAAAAACCGCTCCAATCGTCGTGCTCGGTTAACCGTTAGTCGGTCTTGTTCACTCAATTCCTCCATACCCAGCATGGCTATAATATCCTGCAAATCCCTGTGTTCGGCCAAGGTTTTGCGCACTTCGCTTGCGATTTTATAATGATGGTCACCGACTACAGTTGGGTTTAGCATTTTCGACCGCGACGTCAAAGCGTCCACCGCAGGATAAAAGCCATGGCTCGCACGCTTCCTCGATAGAACGATCGAAGCGGATAGATGTCCGAAGGTATGGCTAGCGGCAGGATCGGTAAAATCATCAGCCGGCACATAGACTGCCTGTATCGATGTCATACCCCCCGTTGGTGAATTACAAATACGTTCTTCCAATTCAGCCAGTTCGGTTGCCAGTGTAGGTTGATAGCCAACTCGAGAAGGAATCTGCCCCATTAATCCTGAAACCTCTGCGCCAGCCTGGATAAATCGAAAAATATTATCGATCAAAAGGAGAACGTCCTGTCCGCCTTGATCGCGAAAATACTCTGCGATTGTTAAAGCCGCATGCCCGATGCGAAATCGGACGCCTGGTGGTTCGTTCATCTGCCCGAAAATTAATACCGCGTTATCCAGGACACCTGCTTCGCCCATGGTGCGATAGAGTTCTTCTGCTTCCCTGCACCGTTCCCCTATCCCACAGAAAACACTTACGCCTTTATACCGACCGACCATATTATTAATGAGTTCAGTGATCACCACTGTCTTACCAACACCTGCACCACCGAATAGTCCTGCCTTTCCACCCCGCTCCAAGGGCGCTAACAAATCAATCACTTTTATCCCTGTTTCAAAGATTTCCGACCTAATATTCCGTTCTACGAGTTGTAGCGGAAGTTGGTGAATAGACCGCCAGTCGCCTCCTGATAACTCCGGTTTTCTATCTATCGATTCGCCGAATATATTGATTGCCCGCCCAAGTAGACGATCCCCTAACGGAATTGCACCGGGAGCTCCGGCATCGATGACAAGGTCACCTCGTGCTAAGCCTTGGGTCGACGTAAAGGCCATACAACGAACAACATCGGTGCCTATATGTGAGAATGACCACAATAATAGATGTGCTCATGTTCAAGATAAAAGAGGGGGAAG
>CAZZET010000135.1:3500-4768 GCA_964653275.1 uncultured Methylococcales bacterium | reverse complement strand
GTTATAAGTAAAATAGGCCACATTGCGAGTATACCATCAGCATTGATTACACAAGTCAATACGCCAATATAATCCACGTCGATAAATAGCAATTCATCTACTAATGCCACGCAAGACTGGCCCAATCAAAATACAATTCACAAAATTGATTGCCAGAATAGTGTTCAAACGAGCTTCCGATGTGTTGATCCAAGAGCTGTTCGCAATACTCACAATCGACACTCATTGTTCTTCACCCGCGCAGCGGGCTATTTTCTCGCCACTGACTCCTAGTGTAATGGTACGGGGATCGAACGCTTCGGCCGGACAACTCGTAGGATAAAATTCATCGGTCATAGTTCTGTCACATGGCTTTAACCAGAACACTCTTCGGTAAAACCCATGGGTGTTATAGTGCGCCCTAAATGTTTTATGAAACGTCGAATAACCGACCACAACAAATCCTTTCAACCATCGAGGTTTCATCATTCGAGTGTGAGTGCTAATCGTATCAGCCCGGACATAATCATATTGACTTATATCATGTAGCCAAACGATCTCCTCCTCGTAACTAAGAAATTCTTTCAGCGTCATACCATGACCTCTTTGATCAATAAAAAATTTCGTCGTTTTTCGGGTTTTCTTTGCCTTTTCCGGGGGGTACCCCCTTTCTATCCGAAACAGCGAAACAACCCGCGCCAACCGTGGGCTGTAGCGATTCGCCATCCGAAACAACTTTGTTTAGTGTTTCGGATGGCGAACCTCTGGAACCCGCATGGTTGCTGATTTGTTTCGCTGTTTCGGATAAATTAGGGGGGTATAGGGGTTTAAGGTATCTATGCCATGCTTTTTGCAACGGTGCAACTTCATATCCCTTATTTGAATTTCCCCCAATACGGATCTGCTTCGAATTAATTTGGTATGGTTTTAACAAATTTGATAATTGCCGTTCGCTAATTCTTCGGCGGAGAAGATCGCGTTCGCGAAAGTTATAATCTGCCCATGGCGACTCCTCCAATTGACACAATCGGTCGATTAAATCCTTCGAGAAAATTTTACTTTCATGCTTGTAGATAACGTCTCGCGAGGCTGCTAAAAGCTGGGAAGATTTGCTAGGTTCAGACAAGTCGGCTTGGCCAAACAAAGCTTTCTTTGCATAATCGGGCCAATCTCCCCCGACAACCTGGGCGATTGAAAACAATGGGCTCCATTTATCCGCCGTCCGATTACGCACTTTGGGTGGTAGCATCGGTTCTTCCTGATGTATTTTTTCCTTGTTGTCGGCACAC
>CAZZET010000135.1:0-3400 GCA_964653275.1 uncultured Methylococcales bacterium | reverse complement strand
GTGGTTCATGGTCGTCGCCGACGCATCGAATGACGTTTCCATGGGGCTCCCAGCCGTTGTTTATGCCTGGTAAAAGATCGGAATCCTTTTCAATAAAAGCATCAACTTCATCAATTAGGAATGCTGGCTTGTACAATTCGGTGAGCCTGAAAAATGGCGCGGGACTCAAAGATTCTGCCGCTTTTGGCCTGGTCAGCATGTTTCCAACGATATGCGTCATTAATAACGTTTTCCCGCATTCAGCATCGGGGGCCGTTATCAACAATCGTGGTGTGTGACTGAAAATATCAAAAATGTGTTGATGGGCAGCCCAAAGGACACAGGCATACGCTTCATGATCGGTGATCACCATATGACGTTTGATAATCTCAAACGCTCCATTAAAGACATCGACACCATTAACAGCTGTAGGCCACGGCTCAGGCTCGTACAATTTGATCGCACGACCTTTTCCAGTATCTGGCCCTGGTGCTTGTTCAGCCCGTACTATCGCTACTTCCTGGTCCAAAATCGAAGTACGAAACTTGAGTTTTTTTGCCGTCTTTTCTCGAAGCTGTTCGTATTCAATGGGGTTCAATTCCGCCAACATTGCAATAATCTGTTTCGGATCGGTGACGTTTTCGAAGCACGGCTTTTCGAGTGCAGGTTCAGCTTTTTCAATCTGCTGTCGAACAACATTCAACCCTTCCAGCTTTGCTAAATCGTTAAAGTCAGTCGGATAACTGGAGGTATCTTCGAATTGGGGAATGGCTATGTCACAACCCGCTGCCTGTGCTGCTTCCTTGCCTTTCGTGATTCCTGGATTATCTTCCATCCATTGATCGTCATCCGCGCATAGTACCAATCGAATGTCAGGGTATTTTTTCCTTAACATCTGGGCGACCGATTTTAAATTGCCAGCGTTAAATGTCAGACAAACAGCTTTGCTTATTGCTTCATGAATCGTTGCGCCCGTGGCGTAGCCTTCACAGATATACACAACGTCTTCAGGCTTTCCAATCGGGTAATAACAACCTTTAACACGCCCGCCTGTTTCAAATCGCTTGCGTCCATTCGGGAAGATGCGCTGCAAACTGACCAACTTACCATTAAAATACAGTGGCACGAGTAGCTCATCCCCCAATTGGCGTATGCCATAGGACTCGACACCTTTATTCCTTACATAAGCGTGATTGATTTCCCCACATGCGTTATTCCATTTACGCTTAGAATTTTCAGCGATCTCCGCGTGTAGTTTCTTTTGTTCAGCTGCCCGTTCCTTCATGGCCTGATTGATCCTCTGGCGATATTCGGAACGTTCCAAATCGGATAATTCATTCAGCTTTTTGGCACACCAGCGGTGTTTTTTTCCAGTTTTCCAGGATCCAAATGCGCCAGCTGCTATGCTGTCCATATAGAATACATACCACCCATTTCGAGAACCTGCGCTGTCTCCCTCAACGTGAAATCGGCGAAGCTTCCCATCCGGAATAATTAAATCAAGTGTTTCTAGGCCATAGGATTCCAACACATTTGAAAATTCAATTGATACGTTCATAACCACCTCCCCGCGTAAATTTGACCAGTGTGTGGGTGCTGGAATGTGCCTGTGGTAGAATATTTAGCGTGTTGTTTTATAAGTGATTCCTGTAACCGGGGTTTGCCTGCCCCGGTTGCGATTCCAATAATTCTGTCCATTGCTCATTCCCCCATGCCTGTTTCTTCAACCAGCCTTCGAATGTCCGCAACGCGCCATGCCGTTGTTCGTGAGCCAAGTTTGATGGGTTGGGGGTATTTCCCCGACTTAATCCCGTTCCACCAACTCGCGCGGCTGATTGGGATTATTGGAGGGATGACGGGGTCTGATTTACGATCCCCAAGAATCTGATGGAGCCTGACAAAACCCACTTCAGGCAGTTGGACAACATTTGCCATATTTGCGCCTCACTAGTCGTTATTAAAGTGAGACTAAAAGCTTAGCGGGGAGATATTGGAACAGAAATAGGGTATTACTATTCCATTTTAATAGGGTTTAGCCCGTTTTGGGACAAGTTTTCGGTATTGGCAACCAGCACTGTTCAGCAGAATAATAATAGTTTTCGGACTGATCATGCCTGCCCGTTGAATTGAGCTTAACTGTTCGCCTGCAGATTCATCATATTTTTCTCGCCAAACCTTTACTGTACGCTCGTGAATTTGGAACGCTTTCGCCACTGTTTTTATCGGTTTCGGGTCATCGATTAATTCCTTTTCCACTGCAATTAAATAGACCACGGCATCTTCTTTGTAATCCTTGGCGAATGTGCTTTCACGGTGTCCCCGGTTCTTATGTGGTGTAAATAATTCGGCCTTTACACCGCCAAGCGTCTCTCTGAAGGCTTGTAGTAATTCCAAGCTCATTTCCTCATTTAATGGCTTCTTACTTTTTAGAGCATCGAAAAAAGCTTGCTGCATCTCGCGTCTAATGTTTTCCGTCCACTCACCACATTCTTGACGCTGGTACAACGCCTGCAGATATCGCTCATAGGATGTTATCGTCTCGGCGACCTTCACCGTTTTTACTCTTTCCCCACCCTCTTGCGAGTTTTTGGTTGTGATCATAGCGCCGCTTTCAGCGAAACCACATCTCCCCCGGCTTTCAGCCCACCCAGATAATCCGCCCAAGCCTGCATCATTTTTCGACGCTCAGGTAAATGTTCGGCGTAGTTATAAGCCGCCCGTACTGCGTTACTTTCGGAATGGGCTAACTGTCGCTCGATAGCATCACGGTGCCAGCCTTGTTCATTCAGCAACGTTGAAGCTATGCTTCTAAAGCCATGACCGGTCATTTCGTCCTTGGTATACCCTAGCCGCCGCAAAGCTGAATTAATTGTATTTTCGCTCATGGGGCGGCTATTTATCCGTACTCCCGGAAACACGTAACGCCCGCAACCAGTTAACGGGTGTAGTTCACTTAGGATTTCCACCGTTTGATTGGCAAGTGGAACAATATGCTGTACCTTCATCTTCATCTTGTCGGCAGGAATGCGCCATTCGGCAGCGTTTAAATCGATTTCAACCCACTCAGCTCGTCGCAATTCTACGGGACGTACAAACACTAGCGGAGCAAGGCGTAAAGCACATTGTGTAACAAAAGTACCCTGGTAGCCATCAATCGCCCGCAATAAGCTGCCAATGGCTTTTGTGTCTGTGATAGAGGCGTGATGTTTTCCTTTCGTTGGAGGTAACGCACCACGCAAATCAGCGGATGGATCACGCTCGGCTCGCCCAGTGGCAATCGCATAACGGAACACTTGCCCACAATTCTGCAAAACCCTATGCGCGGTTTCCAGCGCCCCCCGGCTTTCTATTCTACGCAGCGTACTCAGCAATTCCGGTGCAGTTACCTCGCAAATTAATTTACTGCCAACCCAGGGAAATA
>CAZZET010000134.1:0-4858 GCA_964653275.1 uncultured Methylococcales bacterium | reverse complement strand
ATAGGCGCTTTATATCATGTGACTTCCAGGGGTGACGAGCGGGAAGCTATTTGTCTTGGGCAACCTATGGGGTCACGCCAAAGATCACTATACCTCCGGTTTAGGTTTAGTCTACTATTTCTGCTTCATCAAACCAAAGATTGATTTCTCTTTCTGCATTCTTGAGTGAATCAGAGGCATGGATAACGTTTTCAAAAACACCTGTTTTAGAATTTATTCTTCCATATTTACCTCTAATAGAGGTTGGGTGCGCTTCTTCCGGATTAGTTTTTCCCGCAATATTTCTAATTTTTCTAATAGCGTCTTCGCCCTTGTACACTAGAGCTAAAACTCTATTTGTGTGAAACTCTCCGATTATGTATTTTATTGTTTCCTTGAAAATTTCTGGCTTTTTTTCCTTAAGTTGAAAATAATGCTCCTCTGCCAGTTCTTTGGAAACATTAAGAATTTTAGCGCCAACAATCCTCAACTGAGTTTCAGAAATCTTTGAAATTACATTTCCCGTTAGACTCTTGATTAATCCATCAGGCTTAATCAATATTAATACTCTTTCCTCGCTCATGAAATAATTTTTAATTAGGGATTACAGGTTAAATATTTAGGGACAGTGCAGAATAGGACTTACTTAAAGTTAGTGCATTGAGACAAGAAGAAAGTCAATCTGATGGTAAGCTTGATTGCTACAAACAACAAGTAAAACCACCGGAGCCTATTTGTAGCAAACTCAAGCCTTTGATGCAACAAAAAATGGAAATGAAGGGGAACCCCTATATGACCTTTTGATTCTCAGTCCGTTAGCGCACTTTCAAACGCATTTATAGGGGTGTGGTTGTTGAATCAACATTCAACGAGTAGGTTTACTAAAGCCAAAACTGTTGGTTTCTTTGGATAGACTGTGATTAAATCTACTGAAAGACGTATCTGGAAGAGTACTGGAATGTTTTGCGCCAGTTACCAAATCGTTATGCCGTGATAAAGTGGAGGTAGAATGTGGGTTTGGTTAAATGTTTGGATTGCGGTCAGGAAATATCAGATCAGGCTGCGATATGCGTTAAGTGTGGGCGTCCACTAGGCCATATAGAACTAACTCCCAGTAAATCGACTTTACTTTGGAATGCAGTAACAAAAGCTAGAACCCCTATAAATATTTTTGCATTGGCGATGATGGCCTGTGCATCGGTGCTGGGATATAGCGCAACACAAATCACAGGTTGTGATGCACGAATAGCATTCACGTACACAATCCATGCTTTCCTGGCAGTTTCTGGAATGTTTTTCTTGGCGATTCTTTTTTGCAGAAAGGGGGGCTATCACCCCGAAGATCTTGGAAAAGTAAAGTCTGAAGTGCTCAAGGACCTTGGGAAGGATAGGCCGGTTATCGCCTCAGCATTTATCATACTTATGCTGTCGGCATATGGTTACTACCAATACATAATTCCAAACCCATGTAAAAACGATACAGCGCAGCATAGCAATCAAAATCAGCCGCCACCCGAAAAAAGTAATTAAGATAAAATTTTGTGCGATTGAGTTTATAGCAAAAGGGGTCCGATTCGACGATTGGAAGCGCAATGTACACAAGAATTTCAAAAGCCGCCCTGGTTTGGGCAGTCGCATTTTTTGCTTCCTTAGTGGTGTTTAATAATCTAACGGATTATGACTCTAACTATAAGTTCGTTAACCATGTCCTCAAAATGGATACTACTTTCCCTGACAACGGCGGTAGGTGGCGGGCGATTAACTCCACCTTCATTTATCATGCGATTTATAATCTTTTAATCTTTGTTGAAGCAGCAATCGCGGTTTTGTGTTGGCTAGGTGGTTTTCAGCTATTCAGGTCGATAAAGGATTTCGGTCGCTTTAATGAATCTAAAGGCATGGCAATACTTGGATTGACATTGGGGATTATCTTGTGGTTTTCAGGATTTATCACCCTAGGTGGGGAATGGTTCTTGATGTGGCAGTCGGATGTTTGGAATGGACAACAAGCAGCTTTTCGATTGGTGGTAATATTTGGTATTACACTTTTATACCTTGTTCACCCTGACGGAGAGAAACATTCTTAATCAATCATTTTAATGAAAAGCTTTTACCCATGCTGAATTGAACCCTTAACATTTCCACAAAGAATGTCGCTTTTATGTTTTCGCCGCCGGATAGCGGCACTAGAATCTGTTCTGCGGAACCGATCTACCCGTTGAAATCGTTATCCAGATGATCAATTTCTTGCACTACAATGATTTGTCACTTGTCGAGTTCAATTTGCAGTTCCTGTCCGGAAATCTTTAATGTTACCGAGCGCACAATCGATGCTGAAGCCACCAGAAGAAACCATGAAAACAAAAGCATAATAAGCAACATCGCCTGGTTAGTCGCCCTAAAGCTTTCGAACGCACTGAAACCGAGTTTGGCTATCAAATCTGAGTATATAGATGAAAGTGCGCTTACAAGGCAACACCCCTATAAGCTTAAATGTTAAAGCGGATCACTTCAGTGACGGGTCTGTTAGAATCACTAAACGCTTGATTGAGAGATGTTCTATGAAGTTGAAAAGGGTTTTAACATTAGGGCTGGTCTTTGTGGTGGTGGTTTTGGCCGTAAGCATTTCAAGTGCTTCGGCAGAAAGTAAAAAATTGGCGAACTTCAATTCGACAAATTCAATACCGGGCGTAAAATCCTTTGACAAAAGACTCACGGGAAAACTTTTGGCGATGAAGGAAAAAAGAGGTCACAATTACAAACCACGCACTCGACACCTTAATCAGGATGGTTCAGCAAAGTATACGAATCGTTTGTTTCTTGAATCAAGTCCTTACCTCCTGCAACACGCCCACAATCCAGTTAATTGGTACCCCTGGGGTGACGAAGCCTTTGAAACCGCGAGAAAACTCAAACTACCTGTGCTTTTGAGTATCGGCTATTCGACCTGTCATTGGTGTCATGTGATGGAGGAAGAATCGTTTGAAGACGAAGAAATTGCAAGGTATCTCAATGAAAATTACATCGCTATTAAGGTTGATCGCGAAGAACGCCCGGATGTAGATGGAATCTATATGGCAGCCGTCCAGGCCATGACGGGCGGTGGTGGTTGGCCCATGAACACATGGCTAACGCCGGACAGAATGCCTTTTTATGGCGGAACTTATTTTCCGGCACGCGATGGTGATCGTGGTGCCCGGGTGGGTTTCTATTCACTCTTAAAGCAGATCAAAAGTATTTACAATACCCAACCAGACAAGGTTGCCCAACAAAGTCAGCAGCTCGCAAATTATATTACCAGAACTTTAGGCAAAGGTGGTCGCGGGAAGGATCTGCCTACAGCAAAGATTCTTCGTGACGCATTTGATCAATATAAATCTGCTTTTGACCCAATAGATGGGGGAATTTCGCGGGCGCCGAAGTTTCCAAGCAGCCTTCCGATTCGGTTTCTACTGCGTTACAACCGCCGTACCTCTGGTACAGAGGCTTTGAATATGGCCACTCTAACATTGAAGAAGATGGCCGGGGGCGGCATGTACGACCATGTCGGGGGTGGTTTTCACCGATACAGTACTGATAGTAAATGGCTTGTACCCCATTTCGAAAAGATGCTGTACGACAACGCTCTTCTGGCGATGGGCTATTTGGAGGGATATCAGGCCACGGGTGATGAAGATTTTCTTCGCGTTACCCAAGAAATCCTTCGGTACGTAACGCGTGATATGACTTCACCCGAAGGTGCCTTTTATTCGGCCACCGATGCCGATAGTTTGACCCCTAGCGGACATAGAGAAGAGGGCTATTTTTTTACATGGACACCAAAAGAGTTGGACCAGATTCTATCCAAAGAGACAGCGGCGGTTGTCAAAGCATATTACGCGGTCTCAGACTCTGGAAACTTCGAGGGACGGAACATTCTCAATACGCCAAAAGATGTCGCAACCGTTGCCAAACAGCTAAAAATCTCTGAGGAGAAATTACAAAAAGTTGTGAATGATGCCAAGGAAGTTCTTTACAAGGCTCGAAATCCCAGGCCACAGCCAATCAGAGATGAAAAAGTTTTAACCGCCTGGAATGGACTCATGATATCCGCTTATGCGCGGGCCGGATTGATCCTTGGAGACAATGACTACATTGAGCGCGCTGTTATAGCTGCTGGGTTTATTAAAAAGAATCTGTATGCAGACGGTAGACTATTCCGAAGCTATAAAGATGGCATGCGGAAATACAATGCCTATCTTGATGATTACGCATTTTATATAGCGGCTCTTTTAGACCTTTACGAAGCGACGTATGATTTTAAATGGTTTAATTTTGCAGTCGAACTCGACAATACGCTCGCCGAACATTACGAAGACCATGCTGATGGAGGTTTTTTTATGACAAGCGATGATCATGAAAACCTCCTCGTCCGAGAAAAGCCTGCTTACGATGGTGCAGAGCCGTGCGGAAACTCCGTTGCAGTCTTAAACCTATTGAGGTTGCTCGAATTTACAACGGATGATGCGTACCGAAAGAGAGCGGAGAATGCGCTAAAGGCATTTCATCAGAATTTAACACAGAGACCTACGTTACTTTCCGAAATGGTATTGGCTGTCGATTTTTATCTCGATAAACCCAAGGAAGTTGTGATTGTGGCTCCCAAAAATGAAAGCGTTAAAGTAGCGCCGTTTATGAATGAGTTCAGACGCTCCTATCTACCGAATAAAGTGCTAATGGTACTGACAGAAGGGGATGAGTTGGAAGAATATGGCAAAGCCATACCATTGGTTCAAGGCAAAAGAGCGCTAAATGACAAGGTGACTGCTTATGTTTGTGAACAGGGCATTTGCAAACTCCCTGCGCGTGACCCAAAAACCTTTGTGAGACAAATTGCGGT
>CAZZET010000133.1:0-4904 GCA_964653275.1 uncultured Methylococcales bacterium | reverse complement strand
ACGGTATCCCGACCCGATTTGGTGGCCGCTGCCCGTGAAGCGGGCGATGCCGACTTCGACGTACTCATCGCCTCCGCATTCAACTATGACGCTCACTCATCGGAGTTCGACAAACTTGGCCGTATTCCCGTTCTCAAGGCGAGAATGAACGCCGATCTGCACATGGCGGACGACCTCAAGAATACCGGCAAGGGCAATCTGTTCGTCATCTTCGGTGAACCCGACATCGACATCATCGACGCAGACAATGGTCAGATCCAGGTCAAAGTCAACGGTGTCGATGTCTTCCACCCCAACACTGGCGAAGTCCGCAGCGACGGTGCCGACGGTATCGCCTGCTGGTTCATCGACACCGACTACAACGAGGAAAGCTTCTTCGTTCGCCACGCCTACTTCCTTGGCGCGAATGATCCCTACAAATCACTCAAGACCACACTCAAAGCTGAGATTAATGAGGATGCCTGGGCTACCCTCAACAGCGATACCTCCCGCCCGTTCGCCAAACCAAAGTCAGGGCGCATCGTAGTTAAGGTCATCAACCACTTGGGGGATGAAGTGATGAAGGTGTTTAGGGTTACATAGTGACAAAAACAAATAAGAAGTGATATTAAATCTTATTTTAACGTTAATTATGAGGAAATATCTCATTAACAAGGTAGAATTAGCTATAATTGTGCTATTTAATACCCATTATCCGTGTAATTAGATTGGAAAATGATTATTGAGGTTACTTTGGAAAACTGGATGTCCTTCCGGAATCCGGTAACTTTTTCGATGATTGCGAGTCGCGAGCGTCAGCATGGACCGCGAGTGCCAAGACTTGGTAAGTATCAGACCCGGATTCTTCCCGTGGCGGCCATCTATGGTGGAAATGCCTCAGGCAAAACCAATTTTTTTAAGGCATTGAGCTTTGCCCAGAACCTAGTCGTCAAGGGAACGCAACCAGACAACATTATACCGGTGGAAACATTTCGATTAGATGCCGATATGGTTGACCGGCCATCACGCTTTTCGTTCCAGATATTGGTTGAAGACTCAATCTATGAGTTTAGTTTTGCGTTGACCAAAAAGGTCATCCTTGAAGAGAAGTTGGTGCTAATAACCAGTACTAGCGAAAAGGTTCTATACGACCGGCGCAACGGCAAGCCTAATTTTGATAGATCATTGGAACAAGATCAGTTCCTGCGATTTGCTTTTAAGGGAACCCGTGACAACCAACTTTTTCTAACCAATTCGGTATCTCAACAGGTGGAGACCTTCCGACCCGTTTACAACTGGTTCAAGGATACGCTAGATTTGATCGCTCCCGATTCTAGATTCCAACCTTTTGAGCAATTTCTTGATGAAGGACACCCTCTCTATAGTACGATGAGCGAAACACTTCCTCAGTTGGATACCGGGATTACGCATCTTGGTGGTGAGGAAATTCCTTTTGAAAATGTGCCGCTTCCCAATCCATTAAAGGTAAAACTTCAGGAAGAACTGAATGAGGGCATGACCGTTCGACTGTTGACCGAGCCGATCAATGAGAGAATCGTTGTGACTAGAAAATGTGGAGAGTTAATTGCTAAGAAGCTTGTAACCTATCACCCAAAATCGGACGGCACTGAAGTTAAATTTGATATCCGTCAGGAATCGGACGGATCGCAACGCGTCATCGATCTCCTGCCAGCCTTTTTGGCGATTTCTACTGGGAGACCAAAAAAAGTTTTTATTATCGATGAGGTCGATCGAAGCTTGCATACCTTGTTGACCCGACAATTGCTTGCGGCGTATCTAGATAATTGTTCCATAGATAGCCGGTCTCAGCTGCTGTTTACTACCCATGATGTTTTATTAATGGATCAACAATTGTTCCGAAGAGACGAAATGTGGGTGGCTGAAAGAGATGATTTTGGTGTTTCTAGCCTGCTTTCTTTCAGTGAGTTTAAAGATGTTCGTTATGATAAGGATATTCGCAAGAGTTATTTGCAAGGTCGGTTGGGTGGGGTTCCCCGAATACTGCTTGAGGGCGCGCTTTTAAATACCTGTGGCGCTCAGGAGAGTGAGGACGGTGGGTGATGTCGCGAAGAAGATTCCAACGTCCTTTGGGCGACCGGCGTTATCGGAAAATATTCTTTATTGCGGCAGAAGGCGTTAAGACCGAACCTCAGTATTTCGCTTTGTTTAATAACCAGCAATCGGTTATACATGTGAGTTGTCTAAAGGGTAACCATGACAGCGCTCCTTTGCAGGTGTTGAAAAGGATGAATACCCATATCAAGGAAAAAGGATTAGAAAAATCAGATGAGGCTTGGTTGGTGATTGATCGGGATCAATGGAACGAAGATCAGTTGACCGAGCTTCACCAGTGGTCCCAGCGAGCGAAGAACTACGGTTTTGCATTGAGTAATCCCAAGTTTGAATATTGGTTGTTACTGCACTTTGAAGAAGGAGCTGGAATCGTGAGTTCTCACGATTGCTCTGACCGGCTAAAGGTCTATCTGCCTGGATATGATAAAGGTATAGATCGGCGAAAATTCACGCAGGAACTGATCGATAATGCTGTAAAAAGAGCCAGGAACCGTGACAATCCTCCTTGTAAGGATTGGCCACATGCAATTGGTGGCACTACGGTTTACAAGCTTATTGAGAATATTCTTAAAATCGAATAATGGAATTCCGCATAGCCGACAGCTTCACTGACAGCCTTACAAAACTCACGGGTGACGAGCAGAAAGCGGTAAAAACCACCGCGTTCGATCTGCAGCTGAACCCAGCCAATCCCGGAATGAGTTTTCACAAAATCGACCGTGCCAAGGACCCTAAATTCTGGTCGGTCCGTGTCAGTCGAGATATTCGATTGATTGTACACAAAACGGACAAAAGTCTAATGCTTTGTTACGTTGACCATCACGATCCTGCTTACCATTGGGCGGAGCGCCGCAAGCTGGAAACCCATCCGAAAACTGGGGCAGCACAGATAGTAGAAGTGCGGGAGATGGTCAGGGAAATTACCGTCCCGAAGTATGTTGAAGTAGAACAACCAACGCCATCGAAACCGCTGCTACTCGCAAATATATCCAATGACGAATTACTGGGCTATGGGGTACCAACCGAATGGTTGGATGATGTACGTAGGGCCGATGAAGACAGTATGCTGGAATTGGCCGGGCATTTGCCAAGTGAGGCAGCGGAAGCACTCCTGGAATTGGCAACTGGTGGTACGCCAAAAATTGTTCAGCCCGTTATAAGCGCTGATCCATTTGAACATCCCGATGCACAGCGTCGCTTTAGGGTGATGAAGAATGTCGAGGAACTTAAACGCGCCTTGGAATACCCCTGGGAGAAATGGACCATATTTCTGCACCCGGCGCAGCGTCAATGGGTAGAAAAGGAATATAATGGACCAGCACGAGTTTCGGGTTCGGCGGGTACGGGTAAAACAATCGTTGCCTTGCATCGGGCCGTCTTTCTTGCACGCAAGAACCCCGATGCGAGAGTTTTGCTCACCACTTTTTCCGATATCCTGGCTAATTGTTTGAGAACCAAGCTGAGGCGATTAATCAGCAACGAACCGCGTATTGGTGAACGATTGGAAGTCCATGCCATTAATGCAATTGGTCGTCGGCTCTATGAATTGCACTTTGGTTCTCTGAACATTGCATCCAGCGAAGTAATACAGCAACTTCTAACAGAAGCAGCCGGAGAAGTAGAGGGGCACAAGTTCAGCCAGCGATTTTTGGCGACGGAATGGGAAGAGGTAGTGGATGCATGGCAATTGGACACCTGGGAGGCATATCGAGACGTCAGACGGTTAGGCCGAAAGACGCGCCTTCCAGAGCACCAGCGTGCGGTACTTTGGTCGATTTTTGATCGTGTCCACTCACAGCTGGTGGACCGGGGCTTAATTACTTATCCTGGTCTATTTAGTAAACTATCTGATCAGATTGCGGAGCGGAAGTATCCACCTTTTGACTTTGTTATCATCGACGAAGCACAAGATATCAGTGTACCTCAGTTACGATTTCTTGCGGCTCTTGGAGGTCAACGTCCAAATAGCCTCTTCTTTGCCAGTGATTTAGGCCAACGAATCTTTCAACAGCCCTTTTCCTGGAAATCACTTGGTGTGGATATTCACGGTCGTTCCCGTACCCTCCATATCAATTATCGAACGTCACACCAGATTAGGATGCAGGCTGATAGATTGCTGGGGCCAGAAATATCTGACGTGGATGGTAATACCGAAGAACGGCGTGGCACCATTTCAGTATTCAACGGACCGACTCCCGACATTCAGATTCGGGATAGTGTCGAAGAAGAATGCAAAGCGGTTAGTGAATGGTTGTCAGATCGAGGCAATGAGGGGGTACTACCCCACGAGATTGGAGTATTCGTTCGCACTAATAAGGAACTCTATCGTGCTCGTGAAGCAGTCGAAAACGCGAGGCTACCTTTCAAGGTACTTGACGAGAATTTAGAGATGATCAGCGGATACGTTTCGATCAGCACTATGCATCTAGCCAAGGGTTTGGAATTTCGTGCAGTTGTGGTGATGGCGTGCGACGATGAAATCATTCCCTTGCAGGAGCGGATCGAGACAGTAGTCGACGACTCGGATTTGGAAGAGGTCTATAACACAGAACGCCACCTATTATACGTTGCTTGTACCCGCGCACGGGATTACCTGTTGGTGACGAGCATCGATCCGGCATCTGAGTTTCTTGATGATCTTCGGATGTGACTATTTGGAAATTTATTCACGCTGCCGGCATCCGCCTCGATAGCTCCTTGTATGGTATTGATCGCTGTTAAAGTGCGCCCGTAAAGAAAATCTGTAGCGTGACTCGTGCCACAACATGGCCGGACTTACCATAGATGAGGTAAGCAACATTTGTGCTGAATCCTGGTGATCTTTATAACGG
>CAZZET010000132.1:0-4922 GCA_964653275.1 uncultured Methylococcales bacterium | reverse complement strand
AGGTAATGTGCTCAAGCACTTGTTCTGGGAGTGACTTTCCACCAGCAAGGTTAGTCACGATTGCATGCGACTCGAGCGGCTCCAGGCGATTTAATGTAATAGGCGTGATATGCGACCGTTTCGGCCAAGGTGAATCGAATTCCGGTCGAAAAGTACCGATCACTAGCATGGGCACTGTGGGAACTTGTTCGATAAGCAAACCCAACATTTCGATCGTTGTTGCATCAGCCCAATGCAGATCCTCCCATACAGTGAGTATTGGGCGCCTTTCCGCCTCTTCAGTTAACCAACCATTAAGCGCATCGAGCGTTGCATCACGCTGCTGCGTTGGTGTCATCTGTAGCGCTGGATAGCGCTCTTCTGCCACAGGTAATGACAGTAGAGCACCAAATAGCGGGACCGATTCTTCAAGCGGCAGACCCTTATATGCTCGAAGCCCCTCCTCGAGTTTTTCCAATCGTTTGTCCGCGCTGTCCCCGGGTTGCAAACGCAACAACCGCATAAGTTGTTCGATTACAGGATACAGTGTACTTGCTTTGTGGTAAGGTGAGGAACGCAATTCAAGCCAGATATTGTCTCCACACTTCTCGCGAAGCGCCTCAAGAAGCCTAGACTTTCCAATCCCTGCCTCGCCTTGAATGAGCACAACTTGTCCATGCCCTTCACGACTACCCTCCCATGCTCGCAACAATAATCCCATCTCTTCTTGGCGTCCTACCAACGGCACCTGACCCGTTCCATCCGTTTTCTCGAATCGGCTTTCAATATCTCGCTCCGAGACAACTCGCCAGATTCGCACAGGCTCCGAAATACCCTTTAGATTATGTTCACCTATGTCGTCAAGTTCGAATAGCCCGCTTACAAGCCGATGAGTCACTGGACTAATTACCAACTGATTGGGTTCTGCTACATTTTGTAAACGTGCAGCCAAGTTCGGCGTCTCTCCCAATACAGCAGCTTCCTCTGAAGCCCCATCCCCAATTATATCGCCGACAACCACAGATCCTGTTGCGACGCCTATTCGCACGGCAACATCGACACCGTATCGGTGACCAACGTCGGCATTAAGACCAGGTACCGAATTTAAAATTTCGAGACCGACTCGCACAGCGCGCTCTGCATCATCTTCGTGAGCTTTTGGATAACCGAAGTACACCAGTATACCGTCGCCCATATACCGGGCAACGAACCCTCCATAACGCACTATTGCATCACGACATTTATCTTGAAAAGAGGTGATAACTTCGCGTAAATCTTCGGGATCAAGCTGGGTAGAGAGCGCTGTTGACCCAACCATGTCACAGAACATTACTGTTAATTGGCGACGTTCAGCTTCAGGTTGAATAACCGATGCTGGGGATTTCTCCAAGGCAGTCTGAAGAGGTGTACACAGAGATGATATTCCGATTTTCTCAGGCACTGCCTGTACAGGCATAGACTCTAACTGTTCGGACGTTAAAGCTTGTGCCTCGGGCATTTCACTGGACTCTTCTATGCCTACCCATACTAGGACCTTTCCACCCTCGTCAATAGCCACCCTTTTGACTTCTACAAGCTCGTCTCTAATTGCTTCGACTGCTTCGTCATCTAAACCGAGCCCACGTTTGAGCATTCGATAAGACACCCGCCGCTCGCATTTAAGCATGTATTCGACAAGCTTTGAAACTAAAAATAAGTCCATAAGCCGACTAATAATCCGAGAAGACAAACAACTCTTTGCATCAAGTTAGAACTTACTGAAGTATCGACAAAGAGTCAATCGCGATTCCTGACCTGGAGTCAATGATGCACCAAAAATCCCACATTAATGCATGATGCGTGTCCGTGTATTAGATTCGCTGTCTATATTTCATTCACAACACTCCTTCTCATGGTAATGAGATTAGTGTGTTGCATCGCTCGATTGAATCCGCAACTCATAATAGTCAATCGGATCATCTACGTAAAAGGTAAAAACCAACCTGAACCAGACATTCACTCATTAACAAAACGAATCTCTCAAATTAATTTCTTATTATGAGCAAGAACTAACGTTGCAACCATGCCAATTAGCGAAATAACAACAAGCAGCATAAAAAAGTGTTGATGACCTTCTATGCCGGGCGCATTATCCAGTAACCGCCCGGTGATAGCAGCAAAAAAAACGTCCGGTGTGAAACCAATCACTGAAATCAAGCCTACCGCAGTACCCGTTATGTTTTTTGAAATATTCGTTTCCTCAAGTAACGCAAAATAGACACCTCGAATCGCAAACACGCCAACAAACGTAATAATCAGATTTGTATAGATGATATTCGTTATTAGTAAAGACGGTGTTGAGAAAGCTAGAAAAGAATAACTCACGAGTAAAAATATAAATGTTATTCTGATGACCTTGCTTGCACTGGTTCGATCAACCAGGAAACCGGCTGCAATCGCTGCAACAGGTCTGAGATATGCAGCAATAGATGTAAAACGTGCCGAATCAACTTCATTCATACCCAATACTTCAACAGCGTACAATCCATAATTGTCGAGCCCCTTATAACCACAATAGGCACAGATAACGATCGCTCCCTGTAACCAGACAACAGATTGAGACAACACTAACCGAAGGTTGGCGACAGGTTCTTTTACAGAAACGTTGTTATCAGTGTTCGGAATAAAGAACCAGACCAATACCCCAGCAGTTATAGTCATGAATGTATAGTAATAAATTACTGCTTGTAATGCGTGCTTTCGCTGCAGAACGGTAACCGCCTCAAAATCAGTCGGTAATACCTGACTAAAAAAGAATACGCCCACTGTCGCAACTGTCGCTGCAATCAGACCACGGCCACCATCAAGCAAGCCAAATGCGCTCCCTTGTACCGAACTTCCACCCCAATCACGTGTTGCCCGTATCAAAGCTGCCCAAAAAAGCAAAATTGATGTAATGCCCCAATAAGCAAACAGAAAATTTAACTCTGTACGACTTGGTATCTGGGCCATATAAAGGCCACCGATAGCCGTTGCGATTAATGAAACGGTCATTAATTTTCTTGCAGAAAACCGGTCTGCGATTGCTCCCCCCGGATAATAGGCCAACATGGCTGTAATGCCGTAAACCGCAAATATGTCACCCAATGCAGCGTTGGATAAATTAAATACATCCAGAACTGTCGGACGAAAATAGCGTGCCACATGAAATGGTAAGCTAAATATCATCTCCCCTGCGACCACTAAACAAGTGATGACAATCCACTTTGATGAAGAGTTCTTAATCATGTAGGCATGAAGGAGAAATTTTTTTCTATTTTGTTGAATGGCTTAATGACTAATTTTTATAGCGCTAGCACTTTTTTATATAAGCATAGTAACAATTCAGAGGTGGTCCTTTAGTTTACTATCCAATTGGTTTTTCTAGGTGATAAGGAGTCCCTAGTTAAGCCGGTATTTTCGTGGAAAACTAACACCCTTGCACTAGAAATAGAAATGGAAAATTCACGAGATCAAACGGTGAAGAGGCCTGCCCCGGAACTACGGTGTGGTCACTCCACAGAATGAAGAACTCGTGGAGTGGCTCCATTCGAATAGGGCTCATAATCGAATCTGAAATCGCTCATGACTTTGATTGGGAGCGTCAATAATACAGGGCTGTGGCACGAATTGAATAATTCCCTTTATTTTTTGTTAATATGGCACATTGATTTGAACAAATTAGAAATAAAAACACGATGGAGCAAAAAAGGCACAGAATACAATTCCCTAAAGTTAATGTTAATAATCTAAGTCAATCGGAAACCTATTTTTATTTCACCGAAAGCAATCGCAAAAAAACAAAATTTAAATTTCATGATTATGACAAAATTTACAATGTTCCTGGGTTGTATGAACAGTTATTTTATGATCGATTGAAATGTACTTCTCCTGTAAAAGTAACGGACATCCTTAAAAAAGCTGTCGATCAAACAAATGAAGATTTTTATGGGCTAAGGGTACTTGACCTTGGTGCAGGTAATGGATTGGTCGGGGAAGCACTAAAAAAATATGGTGCCTCTAGAATAGTCGGGGTAGATATTATTCCTGAAGCCAAAATGGCAATGGAAAGAGATAGACCACAATATTATGACGCCTATTACATTGCTGATTTCTGTTCAGTTGAGTCGGATATACGAGATGAGTTTGAAACATGGTCATTGGATTGCCTAATAACTGTTGCAGCTTTAGGGTTTGGAGATATTCCACCAAAGGCATTTATGAATGCTTTTAACATCATCAATCAAAAAGGGTGGATTGGTTTTAATATTAAAGAGTCTTTTTTAGACGAAAGTGATCATAGCGGTTTCTCAAGAATGATTAGAGACCTAATCTTGTCTAAATATATGGATATTCATCACCTAGAGCGATATCGCCACCGATTATCAATAGATGGCGAACCACTTTATTATTTTGCAATAGCTGGCAAGAAAAACGCGGATATTCCAGGCGAGTATTTTGAAAAATATCTGGATGACCCCGATTAGACAGTCTGAACGAATAATGAACGTATTTCAATTGAACTCTCAAGTTGGAATGAATTTCCGCTTGTGGCCGAGACCGTGTGAAAACGCTGAAAAAACAACTCCACAAAACTTGGGGTTTGATAAAGATATGAAGCAGTTCATTGATGGTGTCGATCACACCCAAAAGATGCTGTTTCCAAGACTGTTTGACGACTATTTCTGCTTTTTGCGGAACTAGGTTTTGAACGCCGATTGCGCTCTGTGTGTTAAATTCGAGGATCGTAAAGATTTACTTGGGCATAAATCTGGAAGAATGACAACGTACTATAGTCAAGTTGAATTGAAAAATCTGAGGGGAGGTGTGGAGCTACTCTGCGACGGTAGCCGCCACAATTCTCCCGCATTGAAATATCATAGGATTGAAAATATACGCTAACTTATTGTTTTTGTTGTGGGCCG
>CAZZET010000131.1:0-4954 GCA_964653275.1 uncultured Methylococcales bacterium | reverse complement strand
TCTTCAACCCGCTCACCTCGGATGAGGTGACTTTGAATGATTTTTTCCAATGTATCTGGAGAACATGAGTGGTACCACGTACCCTCTGGATAGACAACCGCAATTGGCCCTTTATTACAAACACGAAGGCAATTTGCCTTGGTTCGAAACACACTCCCATTTTCAACCAACCCCAGTTCTTTTAATCGCTGCTTTAGATACTTCCAAGCCTCGATGCTATCCTCGCGTCTACTACATTTAGGCTTGGACTGATCACAGCACAGGAAAATATGTCTCTGAATTTTGTCGATCTGGAGTGCTTTTACGGTTTTCTCCAGTATCTCGCTCATTCGTTTCCCATCGTCTTATATTCTGTTTTTCGCGGAATTTACGAATCAAGTTTTTAGCCCAATGCCTTTGTGCAACAAATACAAACTAATTGCCACCAGCAACCCAATAAACCCAAGAATAATAGCAAATGCCATCAAGATGTTAATATCCGAGACACCGAAAAAACCATATCGAAAGGCGTTCACCATATACAAAATCGGATTTACAAGCGATAAAGTTTGCCAAATTTTCGGCAAAAGATCGATCGTGTAAAAAACCCCTCCCAAGTACGTTAACGGAGTTAATACAAAATTAGGAATAATTGAAATATCGTCAAAACTTTTGGCAAAAGTAGCATTGATAAATCCTGCCAAAGAAAACAACAAAGATGTTGCAAAAAAAACCGACACTACAATTTCCGGCCGTTCGATAGAGAAACGGCTAAACGTCATTGAGACACAAGCGACGATCAAACCAACACAGGTACCCCGAGCGACTCCCCCACTAACATAACCAGCCAAAATAACCCAATTCGGAACAGGGGCAATTAGTAGTTCCTCAATATGTTTTTGGAATTTTGTCGAATAAAATGAAGACACGACATTTGAGTAGGAATTACTGATAACCGACATCAATATGATCCCGGGAACAATGTAGTCCATATAGCTTATTCCATTCATATCTCCGAT
The DNA here is from genome assembly GCA_964653275.1 of uncultured Methylococcales bacterium. Classification (GTDB taxonomy): domain Bacteria; phylum Pseudomonadota; class Gammaproteobacteria; order Methylococcales. Next base: position 3,956 of record CAZZET010000131.1, on the reverse strand, counting down.
TCGCTTCCCAATGAGCGAACCAAAGATCAAAAAATATAACGAAGTGGTAATAGCTGGCGGCAAGATGGTTTGGGGCCATATCCGTGTGAACCGGCGGACTTCCTTGTAAACAATAGTCTTGAACGCAACTGAATATTTCATTAGCTCGATGTCGTGTTGATCAAATCCATAAACATCTGTTCGAGACGGTTGGACTTGTTACGCATACTAACGACCTCAATACCCTGCTGGCTTAAAACTTCGAACAAACCATTGATACTTTGTTTCTTGGGCACATCAACACAAATCGTATGTTTATCAATCCATTCAAACTCATAGTCATGCAGCGCAGGAACTGAATCCATCGGATCTTTCAGGTCTAACACAAAACTATCGGTCCGAAGCCTCGCCAAAAGACTAGACATATTCGTATTTTCTACAATCTGCCCATGATCAATAATTGCAATGTTGCGACAAAGACTTTCTGCTTCTTCAAGATAATGGGTTGTCAGTATGATAGTTGTTCCTTGACGATTAATTTCTTTTAGAAAATCCCACATGGAACGGCGTATTTCAATATCAACCCCAGCAGTAGGTTCATCTAAAATAAGGAGTCTAGGAGAATGAACTAATGCCCTGGCTATCATTAAACGCCTTTTCATCCCACCCGAAAGTTGCCGAGATACGGTATCCTTTTTGTCCCAAAGACTGAGGAGACGAAGATATTTTTCCGCCTCGGAATATGCCTCACTCCGTGCAATCCCGTAGTAACCAGCCTGATTCGTGACAATATCAGTCACCGTTTCAAACTGATTAAAGTTAATTTCTTGGGGTACCAAACCGATACAATTTTTAACTTCTTCGGGCTTTTCGTCCAGGTCAAATCCAAAAACATTAACCTTTCCCTGGGTTTTAGTCACCAGAGAGCAAATAATGCCTATAGCAGTGGATTTACCAGCCCCATTCGGCCCCAGTAACGCGAAAAAGTCACCTGCAGTTACGTCTAAATCTATATTTTTTAGAGCAACAAGCCCGTTTTTATAGGTTTTCCTTAAACCGCGTATTGAGAGGGCTGTCATAAACACCTTTGGATCATGATTTTCGTTTTTTGCTGATGGTGGCTATTTACAAAGTTCTTGGTTACGAGCGGTACAGTCAATTACGCCCAAACATCTTCTTCTGATCGCTACCCTCGAAGATGACGAGATCAATGACCTAGCGACATCTCCCCCCAAAAACCCGGCTAGACCCATATCACACTTTGGCTGCTCAAGAATTTAAACATTCCCGCGAAAAACCTATTGCTACCTTGCAACATCAGGGAACACATATCGTATCAACTACATCAGCAAAAATAGCTCGAGCAGTTATAAATTGTTACGAATTACTCAAAGCGCAAAGGCGAATGTAACCCAATTTCGAAAAATGAATATTTCTATATCAACTAACCCAAAGAATAAGAGATGAGTCTAACGAGCCGTCCATCCCAGGTCCATCAAATGAGCAGCACCAGTCATAGATTTAGCCTTTTCACTTGCCAGATACAAGGCAAATTCCGCTATTTCCTGTGGCTCTATCAAACGTTTGATAGCAGTTGGCTCAAGCATAATCGTCTCGATCACATCATTTTCGCTGAGCCCATGAGTAGCTGCCTGGGTATTGATTTGCTTCTCAACTAACGGAGTCCGAACATAGGCAGGACAGATAGAATTGACAGTAATACCCGACGAAGCCACTTCGAGTGCGACCGTTTTGGTCAACCCTATTATCCCATGTTTCGCGGAGACATAAGCGCTTTTATAAGGACTTGCAACTAATCCATGGATTGAAGCGATATTAATAATTCGCCCCCACCCCTCCTGTTTCATGGCAGTTACTAGCCATTTAATCAGCTGAAAAGGCGCCACCAGCATGACTTGGATCATACTGATCCAGGTTTCTTCAGAAAATTCTTCTATCGGTGCGACATGTTGAAAACCAGCGTTATTTATCAAAATATCCACCCTCCCTCGCCTTGACAACGCTTTTTGAGCCAACATCCGAGTTTCTTCGTGTTTGGAAAGATCTGCTTGTATGAATTCACCACCAATACTATCGGCAACCGCAGCGCATTCGACATTAACATCGTTTACTAACACGTCCGCACCGTCCTGAGCGAAGGCTTCGGCAACTGCCCTACCAATACCGCTAGCTGCGCCCGTGACCAAAACTACTTTACCCGAAAAATCCATGACTATTTGGTCGCTGCATTCATTGTTTGCAAAACCACTCTCGCACCCTGTCGATTTGTTCGTTCTCCATCAGTGCTGGAACGTGACCGACTCCAGATATCGTATACACCTTTGCCTTTGGCCCACGGATTGCCATCTCTGCTGCGGTTTCAGGTAGTAAAACATCGGATTCCGCTCCTCGAAAAACAGCTACTGGACAATGGATTGCATCCCAACTATCCCAAATTTCAAAGGATTTTGTTGGATTACCCACAAAAACTCCGCCAATCGCTGGATCATAATGCAAAGCGTATCCTCCCTCCGAAAGTAATCGCGAACTGTATTTTGCAAGATGAGCCCATTGGTCATCGCTAAGATTTCCGAAAGACGCATGTATTTCACGCAAATATCGATTTACATCGTCCAAGTTTTGAAACCGCGGATCGCTACCCACATACTTACCAATTCTTTGTATGGCCAGAGCAGGTAAAAACGGTCCAATGTCATTTAACAACATTCGACTGATGGGTGATTTTGGTTGCGCCGCTAGAAAGATTCCAATCAACCCACCCATCGATGTACCGAGCCAATGAACTGTAGATACACCCAAATGCTCAATTAACCGACCCATACAGGCAATATAAAGAGGATAGCTATATTCACCTGCACTGTCCAACCAGTCGCTCTCACCTCGCCCCGGAATGTCCGGGCAGATCACCCGATACTTACCTGCTAGGGCTTGAGCAACATTGTCAAAATCCCTAGCATTTCGAGTCAATCCATGGACACAAACCAAAACCTGTTCATTGGTGGAATCCCCCCACTCCACATAATGCATCCGACGAGCACCCATGCGACTGTGGAAGGTGATAAAATCAGACTTCATACTTGAAGAATCCATTATCGCCCAACCACATCGAATGCAAAACTTATCCGGTTTTGATTTTTTTCAAATGGAATCGTTCGATGCCAAAAATACGAGGGGAATAGCACGAAAGTACCTTCTTCCGGACAAAGTAAATAGGAAGAAGGTTGATCATTATTCAAATAATATTGCGCGGGACCTCTGCCAAATTCGATCCATCCCTGAGAATCGTCTTTTCCAACAATTTGCCCCAAGCTGACATAATACACTCCACTCAGCCAAGCTCCTCGATGAATATGAGGCTCCTGATACCCCTGCCGCTCTAACTGAACACCCCATCCTTCTAGTCTAAATGCACTGGGTATTGATGAGAAAAATTCGTGTTCCAGCGTTTTTGGAAGCTTACCAATATAGTATTCTACAGCCTCTTCAATCTGCTCCTTCATTACCTCTATTAAGTGGTTTTTATCTTCCAAGATATTCCCCAAAGTTTGCGACCCTTTACGAGTGGAAATATGAGGAGGCTCCTTGGTTAACATTCTATGGGTTTCAATGTAATTTCCCAATCGAGAATTAAAGCCCTCAAGGGTTTTAAATCCTTTGGGTATTTCCATTTTCCTGGTGCAAATAAAAGCTGAAAAATTCATGAGCTCTTCAAACTCATCAATATCATCGATCAACTGCAAAGCTATGGATTTTAAAGACAGTGCCCAAGGATTTGCAGGAGCTAACTTCAAGGCCCGATCCAAACTTTGTAAAGCTGCGTGCGCCTCTCCCAGCTCAAGAAATACTTCGCCCCTAATAATATGAATGTTCTCGTAGGTCGGGTTGAGGGAAAACGCTTTTTCCAAGGACTCAAGCGCACCCGACAAATCTCCTTGTAATTTTCTGAGATTAGCTAG
>CAZZET010000130.1:0-5088 GCA_964653275.1 uncultured Methylococcales bacterium | reverse complement strand
TGCTAATTGGACTCTCCATTGAATATCGTATTAGCGTTTTAGTCCAGATGGAAACGTAATTTAGGAAAAATCAACTATATTGTTAGATAAAATCGTTAATTAATGTCACTAGATATCAGTGTTAAAGTTTTTCCCCGGGATACTAAACCTTTTCAAACCAGATTCACTAAAACAGCCTTTATCAACTACTTCTATTTGTGATGCTGTTGGGCCCAAATACCTATGCACAAACCGAGAACCCTTGGATAGAGGTAGGGTTTCAGGGTGACGATAGGTATCGAGTTCTTTGGAACTCTATGGCGAAAGCCGGTGATATCGAAGCTCAATTCAATTTGGGTCTTGCCTATTCCCGGGGAGAACGGGGCTATAATCAAAACCACCAAAAGGCATTACACTGGCTTACAGTCGCGGCTGAACGAAACTATCCACCCGCGGAAAACAATTTGGGAGTTTACTATGCCTTGGGTCGCGGTGTCCCCGTTGATATTTCTAAAGCACACTTCTGGTTTAATCGTGCTTTCACACACGATCCTGAAGGCATTGGCTATGCAAATACCGAGCGCATTCAACAGCACATTGCGGGAGTAGACCGTTGGAGCAAACCTTCGCCCAAAATCCCGCCCTCGACAGCCCGTTTCAAACCTAATCTACAATCAGACAAGGAAAAACAAGTCAAACCTCCTCCTTGTCCTCCACCACGTATAGCAAAAACACCAACGGTATCTGAAAAAGAAAAGAACAAAGAAAACCTGATAGTTGAAAGAAAAACGAAAGAGAAATATCCCCCTGCGCAGACCAACACCACAGATCCGACAAAGTTGAAATCCTACGAGCTCAATCCTCATACATTTGTTCCCGAGCATTTCACACTGCAACTAGCAGGTGCCCATTCACGCGATAAGATTGTGCAATACATTCAAGACGGTATCTGGGACCAGAGAGTAGGGTATATAAGTACTCGACGTAACTCTAAGGATTGGTTTGTAGTAGTTTATGGTGATTTCGCCGACAAAGCGACGGCAACAAGGGCAAAGCAGCAACTCATGAGACAATCGAAAAAGTCAAAAATATGGATTAGATCCTTTGCCTCAATAACACCGGTCCAAAGTCGTCAAGCACTCAACACATACGAGCTTAACCCCTGTACCTTTGTCCCTAAACATTTTACGCTACAATTAGCGGGCACCCATTCACGGGAAAAGGTTGTGCAATACCTTCAAGATGGCAACTGGGATCAGAAGATTGGATATGTTAGTACAAAACGTGATTCTAACGATTGGTTTGTGGCAATTTATGGTGATTTTGCCAACAAAGCTGCAGCGTCTAAAGCCAAGCAACAACTCATGAACCAATCAAAGAAATTGAAAATATGGGCCAGATCCTTTGCTTCTTTAACCCAAGCACACCGTTGCCATTCAGTATTATCCACGGTAGATTCGTCGGAAATCAGAGTTGGAGAGGGGATAAGTAGGGTGCGGGCTACCTATTCACTAGAAAACTAACTGAGCCTCCACAGTTTGAAGAATCCTTAGACAACCTCCTAAGCTACTTTTCTCGTTAGCCTTCTGTGGTGAAGGAAGCACGGCTGTGCGGTGACAAGGCGAACACACTCCAAAAAGTTTCCCGTAGGATTTACAAGCTTCCCCCATATCTTAAATAGAGGCTTCTGGTTAAGCTACAAATTGATACCTGTTTTTTCCATCAGCCGGTAAAGGGTCACCCGAGAAACACCAAGCATCTGCGCAGTACGGGTGATATTTTTTTGAGAAGATCTAAGTGCTTTTTGAATCGTTTGTTTTTCTGCTATATGTCGTGCTTCGCTCAGATTGAAAAATGGGCTTTCCTGGGATAGCTGCTCTAATCCTAAATCTTCCGGAGAAATTAATCGATTTTCGCTCATAACCATAGCACTGCGGACACGATTCATTAATTCACGTACATTTCCTGGCCAATTATGGCTGTTAATAGCCCATAACGCTCGTAACGAAAAACCTTTCAATTGTTTGCTCTTTTCATCAGCAAATTGATCAAAGAAATACCGTGCTAGCAATTCGATATCATCACCTCGCTGACGCAATGGCGGCATGTTAATCCGCAATACATTAAGCCGATAATAGAGATCTTCACGGAAACTGCCTTTTTCGACGGCTTTTTCGAGGTCAACATTGGTTGCTGCAACAACTCGAGTATCGATGGATATTACTTTGCTACCCCCAACACGCTGGATGTTCTTTTCCTGAAGAAAGCGCAACAAGATAACTTGTAAATCAAGGGGTAATTCTCCGATTTCGTCGAGAAACAGTGTCCCTCCCAACGCGCCTTCAATATGTCCAATTTTGCGCTCGGTAGCACCCGTAAATGCACCTTTTTCATGACCAAACAATTCCGAATGGACCAAATTAGGCGAAAGGGTGCCACAATTAACGACGACAAATTTTTGATCAGCACGTTTCGAAATTCGATGAATTTCTAATGCAGCGAGTTCTTTGCCAGTCCCACTTTCACCAATTATCAGGGCCGGCAAATTAACACGAGCAATTTTCCTCAATGCCCTATAAAACTTCAGCATTTCATCGCTTTCCCCGACTATATTTGATTGCCGTGGGGAATTTTGTGGGTGAGTTTTCTCTATTCGACTAAGCCGAGCCATTCCCAATGCATGCCCCATAATCACCAATAATCGATCTATATCAGGTGGGAAAGTGAGGTAATCGTAGAAATATTCACCGATTAAGCAGGAAATTGACTCACTTTCAAGAATAGGCTTTGAGATTAAGGCTAACCATTGGAATTTAGAATAACCAAAAATGTTGTCGTTCCCAAAACCCAGCGATCTCACCACATCGATATTGTGAAATACCACAATTCCAATAGAAAGCTTATGGTCATGAATTAATTTTTTTGCTGTTTCAGTATCTTGTGCCTCATGCACCAGCCAACCTCGTGCAGTAATGCAAGAAACAAGAGATTCGAGATTCCAGCTCGTATTTAAAATTAAAATTTCGGGGACCAACATGGGTTATAAATTCTTTTAAAGTCATCCGGAAAACGTAATCGAAATTCATTTCAATTCATAGCGAATATTTCCGATTCATGTTTTGCCTGTTTTAGTTGATTCTATTCCCTAAACTACCAAGCAATTTTGAAACCACTAAATTTTTTCGGTGGATAATTATTGACTTAGCGTGTATCTTAATGAGTAAAAGTCCCATATTGGAGGACCTATCATTTTATTCTGCCAAATTGTAAAGATTCCCCAAAAATTCAACACAATCTTGAAACTATTCCGACTGTTTTATTGAGGGGACAAAGGGAATAGCACAGAATTTACGTAGACGGGTGATTCGGTTTCAATAACTAAATAAGAAAATCAGCAAACTTTACAACACCTAGAGAGTGTTCCAAAACCTATAACTAACAGTCTAAATATATTAAATATTATAGATTCGGTCCGGATCTTGCCTTTAACGTCATATATAGCCAATCATCTAATCGAACATACGATCAAGATTGGAAATGCAACCAATGGGTTTTAGTAATCATGACGGTACAAATATTTAAAAACTTGTTCAATTTTTTGTTGATTTCCTTATTGTTTACAGGATGTCAGTCAATGAAACCCGAGAAGCCGGTAAAACTTCCAGTAGATACCGTCGTAACCAACGAGGTCGAGAATGATGACCAACAACCGGAAACGTCTATTATAGAACGGGGCACCGACCAACAACCGGAGCAGACAGCTACTGCTTCCACTCAGGTTTTTCCGGGAACAGGTAACTTTGTTCGAGCGGCAAGACACTCTAAACCCCGTAAACCATCTGAAAGCAAAAGGCAATACATCCTCAATTTTGATGGTGCAGAATTGAGTGAGGTGATCAAAACCATCCTCGGCGATACTTTAAAGGAGAACTTTATAATAAGCCCCAAAGTTTCGGGCACCGTAACGTTGGAGACATCAAACCAATTAGAAAAGGATGAATTGCTTCCCACTCTAGAAATGTTGCTACGCATGAACGGGGCTGTATTAATCAGAGAGAACAAACTCTATCGCATTGAACCGGCTGCAAGCGCATTATTGGGTTCTCGATCACCCCGATTGGGTGGTATCGGGAGGCAGCTACCGCCGGGCTACCATGTACGTATCGTACCTCTTCGCTATATCGGCGTTACCCAAATGCAAAAGATACTGACGCCACTGCTGCCACCAAAGGCAATTGTTCACACCGATATATCTCGTAATCTACTCATGATTGCAGGCACCGCTCGGGAATTAAGAAATATTATGGAAACGGTTTCGATCTTTGACGCTGATGCTCTAAAAGGTATGTCGGTCGGACTCTATTCACTCCAAAATGTAGATGCACCCACGATTATTTTAGAACTAGAGAAACTCTTAGGTGAAGGCGCCGACTCACCGGTAGCAGGTATGTTTCGCCTACTCCCCATAGAACGACTCAATGCGATACTGGTGATTACACCACAACCCGCCTATCTCGACCAAGCAAAACTATGGATCGACCGTTTGGACAAGACCAATTCCGCCTCCAGTGGTGGTGTGCATGTTTTCAAAGTTGAAAATGTTGACGCCGTTGAATTGGCGCAAACCCTCAACGATATCTTTGGCGGCCGAAAAAAGAAAAATACAATCCCGTCGGCAACCGTCGCCCCCGATCTTAAACCAAAAGAAATTAGTGCCAAGAATAAACAACCCCTTCGGAAAAACCCATCGAAAAAACAACTTTCCCTGGATGATGTTGGCGAGGTCCGCATTATTGCCGACGCGACCAATAATTCCCTGGTTATTGTCGCCACCGCCCAGGAATACGAAATCATTGAGGAAGTTATCAAAAAACTGGATATCGTTCCCCTCCAAGTATTGATCGACGCGACCATTATCGAAGTGCGGTTGACCGACAAATTGAGGTATGGATTGCAATGGTTCTTCGAACACAAAGGTGGCAGCTTCCTGGGTACCGGGATCTTAAAGGATTCAACAATACCCATCAATCCAAACGTTCCCGCTACTTTCGCGGGTGCTGCGTCAGGCTTTTCTTATGTTCTGGCAGCCAACGACGTTAGCGTTGTACT
>CAZZET010000129.1:0-5203 GCA_964653275.1 uncultured Methylococcales bacterium | reverse complement strand
CAACACCAACGCCAACCTTTCCCAATCATCATCTCCACCCGGCAAACCGATACGCAACCCAGGAGGATCCGTAAACAGACGAGTAAAAATGCCAAGACGAGCGATTTGCTGGTGCAATCTTGCCGCAAACGGTGTGCGGCTCCACTGAAAAAGGCTACAGCCACCACTCGGAGAAAGACCATAATTAGACAGCAATGCCTGAAGTCGAGCACCATCCACGGTCAAACTAGCACGCGTTTCTTTCTGCCACAAACTGTCCTTTAGGGCGGTGCCCGCAATCCAACGTGACGCTGAACTGATAGTCCAAGGACCGAGCAGCGCATTGAGCCGAACCAATAATTCTGTTTGTGCACATGCAAACCCGACACGTGCTCCGGCCAAACCAAAAAATTTACCCAATGATCGAAGCACGATCAGCCCAGGGCGATTACTGTAAACTACCACACTCTTCTCTGGAGTAGAATCGATGAAAGCTTCATCCACTACCAGCCAGCCACCCCTGCGAATGAGCTGCTCATGCCATCCAAGTATTTGTACTGAAGAAAAAGTTTTACCATGCCTGATTACCCCATGTATTTTGGAATACCAGCTCGTGCAAAGGGTTTTTCTTTGCCCATCCAGTAACCTCCAGCATCGGCGCCGGATAAAAGGCCTCTACATGCCCCAGGCATATAATTGCCACCGGTTTTGCACCTAAGGGCATTGCCAATAACGCAGCCAATGCAGTGGGATCAAACATAGACACCCAACCCATGCCCAACCCTTCAACGCGCGCTGCAAGCCATAGGTTTTGTATGGCACAAGCGACTGAGGCAAGATCCATTTCTGGTAAAGTACGGCGGCCAAATACATGGTGCTCACGTCCATCCATTAGTGCTGCAACTAACAATTCACCACATTCAAGAACGCCCTCAACTTTTAGGCGCAAAAACTCTGCCTTGCGTTCATCCAAAGCCTTTGCAGTGGTATCACGCTCAGCCTGAACTAAAGCATGGATCTGACGTCTTCGTTTCGATTCAGTAATCCGTACAAAACGCCAGGGCTGCATCATCCCTACACTGGGAGCTAAATGAGCTGCAAACAATAAGCGCTGTAATACCTCTTGATCCACTGGATCAGACAAAAAGTGGCGCATATCACGCCGTTCTCGCATAACGCGATAGATAGCATCCCGCTCACTTTGATTAAAATCACTCATGGAAGGCTTAGACATGTAGTGGCTTTAGAATCAGTTACGGCAAAGGATTCGGAATAACCGCCACAATCACCCATTACTGCATTAAAAACGTATTGGCTGAAATACGCGTCCCCAACATTCTGAATACAGGCTTGGAAATTCGGCCCCAACTACTATTGTGCCAAGACTACGGCCGGAAAAACCAACTTTACTCATAGACGACCAAGGTTGAGGTGAACACACTCCCATGCCACATTGAACGAAGGTTTACACTAAATCCTATTCAGCTAATTACATGAACAAAGATGTGCCTCACAAATCGATACCCGGTTGCGCTTGAACGCCAGCTCGAAAAGCATGTTTAATATCAGCCAATTCAGTGACCGTATCGGCTGCTTCAGTGAGTATTTTGGGCGCACCACGGCCGGTAATAACGACATGTTGCATAGTAGGACGCGCCTTCAAATCAGCTAACACACTATTCGTATCTAGCCAACCGAATTTCAACGGATAGGTCAATTCGTCCAGAACAATAAGGTCAAGTGATGTATCTGCCAACATGTCCTGTACCACAACCCAACCACATCGGGCAGTTTCAGTATCACGGTCAAGATTTTGTGTTTCCCAGGTAAAACCTTCACCCAGGACGTGCCAAACTACACCTGGCTGGCGACGAAAAAAAGCTTCTTCCCCTGTGTCGGATCGGCCTTTAATAAACTGTGCCACACCTACTCTCATTCCATGACCGAGCGCACGCGCCAACATTCCGAAGGCTGAACTTGATTTACCCTTACCATTGCCGGTTAGCACCAGCAGCAAGCCTTGATCCCGATCAGCACGGTCAATCGCTGCATCAACCACCTGTTTTTTGCGCTGCATCCGCTCGCGATGCCGCGTTTCCCGATCATCCGTATTCACCGCTCTATCCCATTGTACGGCTATGCTGCTTAGTGCTGTCCGATACCAGCATAAATATCCAATGCACGACCGCCGCTATAGAGACATAAAATGCCATAGATTGAAGATAGTTTGGGAAGTACTTCGCCAGCCGTACGCCAAATTCAGCCAGGGTCGTTTCCTCGAAGTGCCCGGAAAAAACATAGAAACCACCACTGGAAAACAGCTCACACAGGCTCGCTCCAGCCAAAACAGCAATCGTAAGGGTCAGTAATGTGCGTATTTCAAAACGGTAGTATTTAGCATACCAATACCCAGCAAGCCATAGTGAAGTATAGGCTGGCAAGAGCATCACATAGCCAGGGCTGACACAAAAATTGCTGACACCCTCATAGGTAATAGCTACATAATCAAGCATACCAGCCAATGTTATTAACAACAGCAACACTCGCCATGAACGCAAGTAAATACCAGCAAGAAAAAACACTGACCAAGAAGCGCCAGGCAAATGGCTCAAATTTGCGAAATGGTGCCCTCGAGTTACCGTGAGAAGCGACACTAGCAGTAATCCGACCAGCCACTGGGATCGGGTAGTGAGTGCAATCATTTTATTATCCTCCAATTTCAGTATCTTAAAACATCCAGCTTGGAAAGTTTAAACTTAAGCACATGATACAAACTGCCCGTAGATTTCATCAATGCAATAGCTTAACGCCATTGAAACCAGAAATAAACCTGGGTATCACATACCTAACCGTCGTGAACAGCGAAAATCAGCTCACTAGTTCAGCATGCCAACCCTCGTCCAAAACTGGCGAGGATTCGTAAATATATTCAATTTCTTGTTAAGGTGAATACCGTAATCCAATCATGAAATTACTACCATCCTGGTTGAACATGTTAGCTGTTTCGTACTCCTTATTAAGTAAATTGGTTACCCGCCCTTCAATAAACAAATCGGCTATGACTTCAACATTAGCTCGGAGATCGACAATGACGAAGCCACCCAAACGCTGATTGTTGGCTATATCGTCAAATCGTCGTCCAGCTGCATAAACCGTTGTACCCACGGTAAATCGTCCAAAACTGCGATCAACATCTAGTTGGAAGGTTTCATTGGGCCGGCGAGGCAGAAGATTACCTTTGTTGGCACCATCTTCCCGATTTTCGGGATCAATATAACTGAAATTGGTTGTAATATCCCAACCTATGATGCGAACCGATGCACTCAGTTCAACACCATAAATCAAAGCCTTGCCAATGTTCATGGGAGAAAATGTTACCGAATCAAACGTAATTAGCTCGTCTATTTCCGTGTAATAGCTGTTGATCGACCAATTGATACCAGCATGTTTACCCGCGATTCCAACCTCAGCACTCCACGATTCCTCAGGATCAAGTTGTGGGTTTCCAAATCCTGGGAAATAAAGTTCGTTAAAGGTCGGCGCCTTAAATGCTGACCCCCAGCTTGCAGATAGTCGAATACCATTTTCCAAAAGATAACCCATCGCGACATTTCCAGTAACCTGGCCACCAAATTGTTCATTTTCATCATATCGGGTCCCAAATATCCAATCAATATTTTCAAATCGGCCCTGGTATTGACCAAATCCGGCAATATTGTATCGAGAATCAACTGCGAAAGCCTGAGTACTCTCAACACTATCCTCGTAAAAGTCCAGACCTGTTGTAAGGAGGTGATCTGAGTAGAGAGAGAAATCGTTCTGCCAAGTCACCTGAATCCTTTCTGAATCAAATGTATCTACGTCTGCGCCATTAAAAAATATTTTAGATTCATCTCGGCTCCGTCCGGCCTTGACCGTTGTATCCCAAAATGAAAGGGGCGAATAACGTACAGAACCACCCAATACCTGTTGCAGAAAATCTCCTTCATTGCCACTAAACACAGTGCCGTCAAACTCGTTATGTCCTTCTGCGTGCAAAAAATTCGCTTCGACTTCCAGGCCATTGTCGAATCGATAACCTAAACGTGCACTGCCTGAAGTACTGCGAAAACCATCGTCGTCTGGTTCAAAAGTAAAGCAACCTCCACCAGGTGGAAATGGCGCCCCCTGGCAGGCATTAAAACCTTCAGTGTCAAGATGACTGACACTTAGATTAAACCAGCCTGCATCATAACCACCCGACAATGCGCCACTTACCTTATAGGTATCATGGGTACCACCACTTACGGCAAAGGATGGCTTTAATTCATCAGTTCCTTTACGTGTAAAAATTTGGATAACCCCTCCAATTGCATCGGAACCGTAGAGGCTAGCGCGTGGACCTCGAACAATTTCGATACGTTCTATTTGATCAATGGGCAGATCTTGAAACGCCGTGGTACCTAGAGTAACGGACCCTACACGAATTCCATCGATGAGTACCAATACATGATCCGACTCGGTACCACGGAGGAAAACACTGGTAGTTTTGCCCAATCCCCCATTGTTGGTCAGAGCTAAGCCCGGCACTCCCCTCAGCATTTCAGGCAATGAAACTGCTTGGCGACGTTCAATGTCAGCGCGTGTAATAACAGTTGTGGATGCTAGCGATTCATCGACTGTTTGCGCTGTACCCGTTGCCGTGACAATTATGGGATCAAGCTCGACGGCAAAAGCGGAATACGACACCAACAGCATTAACGCTGCTACCCGCTTGAAAGGGATTTTCATTTTTCACACTCCGGCGTGCGCACCCGCACGATTATCGGTTATACACGGGCATTCACGGAGGAAAAAATCAGTAGGAATCAAACAAAGTGATCCAAAGACTGTCATATCGCCCTCCGCAATACCAACGAATTGCATCGGGCCGGTCTCCGGGCTTACGAGTCGTAAATAGTCACTATGCAGATCGCCTTCCCACGCCAAAACGCAGTGGCTACATGATCCACAAAAACTCGCTTACCGTTGCGGGGGCAGCGCCGGAATTATCTTGGTTTTTACCAATCTTCACCGGCTTCCCGTTTCACCCCTAGGATAGATACCCTAGGGACACCTGAAGCAAGGAGGGAATGTATCGCAAGAGCGATCCGGTGTCAATCAACAAGGAACAAAATTAGATTCGTCAATGTAGACCAAAATTAATCGAGAGGTAGATACGTAATTTAATCAACTAATTGCTTAT
>CAZZET010000128.1:0-5211 GCA_964653275.1 uncultured Methylococcales bacterium | reverse complement strand
TCCTTATTCGGATTTAATTGTCTACCCTATAACAGGCCTACAACCTCTCTCCATTTACTTTAAAACCAGCAGACTTGGGTTCCAAAATTTCGTTACAATAAATGTTTTACCGCATCCCTTTCTGCTTGTAACTCCAATTCGCTTTCATTCATTTTTTTTCGGCTGAATTCATTAATCTCTAGACCTTCAACAATTTTGAATTGTCCATTCTTCGAAGTTACAGGGAAAGAATAAACCAACCCTTTCTCTATTCCATAACTCCCATCGCTTGGTATTGCTTTACTAACCCAATCGCCCTCAGGTGTTCCCAAAACTAGATCTCTCATGTGATCAATCGCAGCATTCGCTGCCGAAGCCGCGCTCGAGACGCCTCGCGCTTTAATAATAGCCGCACCTCGCTGTTGAACCGTTGGTATAAAATTGTCCGCATACCAATCATCATCCACTAGATCTTTTGCATTCTGCCCTTTGACAGAAGCATGGTGAATATCTGGATATTGGGTCGCTGAATGATTACCCCAAATCGTCATAGTCTTTACGTCAGTGGATTGAACACCGCACTTTTCAGCAAGCTGGCTAATGGCCCGATTATGGTCAAGCCGCATCATCGCGTGGAAATTGCTGGAATCTAAATCCGGTGCATTATTCATCGCAATCAACGCATTGGTGTTTGCAGGGTTCCCAGCCACCAATACTTTAACACCTCTACTCGCCGACTCGTTTAATGCCTTTCCCTGTACCGAAAAAATCTCAGCATTGGCTTGCAACAAGTCATTCCTTTCCATCCCAGGACCTCTTGGTCTAGCACCCACGAGAAAAGCATAATCAACATCGCCAAACGCAGCATTCGGATCATCGGTCATTTCTATATGCTGCAACAACGGAAAAGCGCAATCATTTAGCTCCATAACCACTCCGCCCAAAGCGGGCATTGCTGGTGGAATTTCAAGCAGATGTAATACGATTGGCTGTTGTTTCCCGAGAAACTCACCACTCGCAAGGCGAAAAAGCAAAGAATAACTTATCTGTCCTGCTGCGCCAGTAACAGCTATGTGTATAGGTGCATTCATTTAGGGTCCTCTAAATATTAAGTTAGTAAATTTTTTTTTGGCGAATTACTCACCAAAAAATCAACCTTATAGTGCAAAACCTCTGCAAGCGTTTTTAGCTTAGCCTCGGTTGATAATACTATTTTTGTTGGCTCTATCCTAGATCTTATGAACTTGTTAATTGTGAAATTTTATCAGCAATCCAAATTTGATTATGAAAACTAGCTAGTCATGACAAATTGATAATTCATTTGGAAATAGGCTGTTCCTATGGGGTAGAATATCTGCAAAATCTTGAGGTCAACTTTAATCCTGAGTCCGGACCTACACTACGGCAACAGGTACAAGCTCTTGATTTCACAGCGGTCAAAAAAATACCCACTGAACCTACATGGGTAGGACGGTGATTTTCATCCCCTGTGAAATCAGGTGCTTGCGCTCTGCCATCTGAATCTAAGTCTCATCTCCCGGACAATTGGTAAAATGATCGTGTTCTCTTTTTATTCTTTCCAAACGAGGCAAATATATGTCGGATATCGAAATCGCACAGCAGGCCAAAATGAGACCCATCATCGACTTGGCGCATGAAAAGCTTGGTATTGATGCGAAACATTTAGACCCTTACGGACATTACAAGGCAAAACTATCATTTGACTACATTGATAGCTTGGCCGACAAACCAAACGGTAAGATGATTCTGGTTACGGCTATCAGCCCCACCCCTGCTGGAGAAGGCAAAACCACTACCTCGGTTGGCCTGGTTGATGCGCTAAATCAAATCGGCACTAACACTATGGGCTGCCTCCGCGAACCGGCACTAGGTCCCTGTTTTGGGATCAAAGGAGGTGCTGCGGGTGGTGGATATGCGCAAGTCGTCCCAATGGAAGATATCAACCTGCATTTTACCGGGGATTTCCATGCAATTGGTGTTGCTCATAACCTGCTATCAGCTATGGTCGACAATCACATTCATCACGAAAACCGTTTTCGGCTAAATCTTCGACGCATTATCTGGAAACGAGTCATCGACATGAACGATCGTGCCCTTCGGGATATAGTGATTGCTCTTGGAGGAAATTTGAACGGTTTCCCACGGGAAGATGGCTTTGACATCATTGCCGCCTCTGAAGTCATGGCTATCTTGTGTTTGGCCACATCCTTAAGCGATCTAAAAGAACGCCTTGGAAATATTTTGGTAGGCTATCGACGGTTTGATAACAAACCCGTCTTCGCGCGAGAACTCAATGCCCATGGTGCTATGGCTGCAATCCTAAAAGATGCGATTAAACCGAACCTCGTACAGACCCTCGAAAATAATCCGATATTTGTTCATGGCGGTCCCTTCGCGAATATCGCTCACGGTTGTAACTCAGTAATAGCGACACAAGCCGCTTTAAAAATGGCGGATTACGTGGTCACCGAAGCCGGATTTGGCGCCGATTTAGGTGCAGAAAAATTTATCAACATCAAATGCCGCAAAGCGGGCATACAGCCAGACGCTGTAGTCTTGGTCGCTACTGTCCGGGCATTAAAATTTCATGGTGGCGTAGCCCCGAAAGACCTTCAAAAGGAAAATCTAGAGGCTCTGAATGCTGGATTCGTAAACATCGAACGACACCTAAAAAATATCCAGGACGTATTCGGCTTACCGTGTATTGTTGGCATCAATCACTTTGTATCTGATACTGATGCAGAAGTTAGTTTACTCAAGGACAAAATCGAAGCCCTCGGTTCACAGGCAATTGTCTGTAAACATTGGGCCAATGGTGGTGCTGGGGCGGAGGAATTAGCACATGCTGTGGTTGATACAGTAGACAATAAGACCTCGAATTTTAAGTTTTTGTACGATGCCGACGCGCCATTGTGGGATAAAATCGAGGCGATCGCGACCAAAATTTATGGTGCCAAAGGGATTGAAGCCGATATTAAAGCTCGCCAACAGTTGAAAGAGCTGAGCGAAGAATACAGCCATTTCCCGGTTTGTATAGCTAAAACCCAGTCATCGTTCTCCACCGATCCCTCCCTCAAAGGCGCACCGTCCGGTCATGTTTTGTCAATCCGTGAAGTACGGCCCGCCCACGGCGCGGAATTCGTTGTTGCGATCTGCGGAAACATGATGACCATGCCCGGTTTACCCAAGATACCCGCAGCTGAACGAATTGATATCGATGAGCACGGAAAAATTACTGGTTTGTTCTAAGTGTACTTGATATTTTTTGATAATTCCAAAACCAAAATGATAAAAACACTTTTTTTAATTGTATTCGTATTCTTGATTACCGGTTGCAGCCAAGAAAAAGCATCCCTAGAGGAAGTACTCATTGAAAAAATGAGTGAAGACAAAGATCAACAGGACTACAATATACCCCCGGAGGAAATGGCGGCTTGCGTGCTTACCGAAATTGATAGGCAAATACCCGGATTCATGTTCGGACCTGGGCGAGATAAATTTTATGCCGCGTATAAAATTTATCTGGGCTCTAACAACAGCAAAAACATCTTGAATGCCATTAATGCATCCGAAGAAACATTCGGTTCCAAGGAATCGGCGAGGAAAGCATTTTTCGCTGTTAGTGACCACATTTTTTTGTGTATGGGCGCAGTGATGGGTACTGCCGAAGATGAGTAACTAAAGACTACATATTCTAGCGACACATTTTAATTTTGACCTACTAAATAATCCGAACTTATGGAATCGCCGGTTGAGAATTATCTTACTTTTTTATTATTCTCGCTGATTGCACATTTCTTAAGTGTCCAAATTACTAAAAGCATCTACCGGGGTATACCGTGGAATTAATTAATCATTTCTTAGCAGATTCTCGTTTGCAAAAAGGGATTAAAACTGCAAAGCAAGCGAAGGCTTCTTCGGGTACAACAGCCGACGAATTATTTTCCTCCACGTACCAAAACTATTCGAAAGTTGTGGAAAATAATGCGGCCCTAAAAAAAGGCTTTTACTGGTGGGGTCTAGCCCTTTATGATCAAGCGTCGACAAAAACTGGCCCGGAAGCAGAAAGACTATACCGTGAAGCCAGCGAAAAATATTCCGCGGCTATGATCGTTGATCCCGGGAATTCGCATATTGCCAATGATTGGGGCGCAGCCTTAATGGATCAGGCGCGGACAATAAACGCTACACCCGACGATACTTTGTACGATCAAGCCCAGCAGAAATTCCAATTTGCGGGTAGTCTCCGTACTGGACTTGGGGCCTATAACCTTGCTTGCATTCATAGCTTGCGAAATCAATTTGATGATTGCAAACATCAACTTGAAATAGCCCGAGATTCTGGAACTCTGCCTAGCTTAAATGAAGTCAGAGATGATATCGATCTCGCCAATGTCAAAATGCTCGATTGGTTTAACGAAGCCATTGAGGATAAAGAGCCAGACAAAGAAACCGAGACAAATAGTGAACAGGAGACCACCTGAACCCAAAACCGACGATAGGTCGAGACACCTAACCTTATTAAGTACTACTAGATTAACAACTCAAATGAGAGTTTATTTAGTTTTTTTGATCTTTTGATCCCGGAAATTCCGAGTTTTTTTATGTAAGATCCGTTGGAAAACTTATCTACTTTTATTACTTCCACGTAGCCATCCATCGTGGCACTGAGATGAGATAATTATGGTAATTTTCACCAAATACTGACCTTAATTTAGGTTCTTCATAATAGACAACACTTATATGGAAAAACACAAGCAAAAAGATTAAATAAAAAATCAACAAAACAGATGAATACATAATGGCTTCGCCGAATACAACCAAAATGATACCAATATACATTGGGTTACGAACGTAACGATAAGGGCCTGCTGTAACCAGCTGTTTTGGTGGATCAAATGGCGAAGGTGTCCCCTTGCCTTTATTGATAAAATCCCAAAAACACCAAAGACAAATAAATAACCCTACTAGCACGGGAAACAGCCCCATATTTAATTCAAAAATAAATTTCGCCCCGGTACTTTGTAAGGATTTCTCCACAAGGAAATAGGGTATCAGTACAGCAACCAGGCCTGGCACCAGCACCAGAAATACTGTGGTTTTAGCGATCAAATAACACTTTTCATTTAGCAATTTCATACAGACTCCTAATTTTACATTAAGGCAAGTGTCTGTGGACACTCGCTTATTCGTCATTAGCACCTTTTAATG
>CAZZET010000127.1:0-5312 GCA_964653275.1 uncultured Methylococcales bacterium | reverse complement strand
GAGTCTGGGCCGTGTCTCAGTCCCAGTGTGGCTGATCGTCCTCTCAGACCAGCTAGAGATCGTCGCCTTGGTAAGCCTTTACCCCACCAACAAGCTAATCTCACGTAGGCTCATCCAATAGCAAGAGCTTTCATGAAGAGGCCCCTTTTCCTCCGTAGAGCGTATGCGGTATTAGCCCGAGTTTCCCCGGGTTGTCCCCCACTACTGGGCAGATTCCTACGAATTACTCACCCGTCCGCCACTCGCCACCAGGGAGCAAGCTCCCCGTGCTGCCGTTCGACTTGCATGTGTTAAGCATGCCGCCAGCGTTCAATCTGAGCCATGATCAAACTCTTCAGTTTATAGCTTTCACAATCTTTAAACCTACTTTCGCAGATCCAAACATCGCTCTTTACTGCTTCACGCTGCACTTCTCAGTACCCGTGCTTTTCTCTTGGCCTTTCCCAAGAATATCTCGCACAAGTACCCACACAAATTATCTGATTCTACTGTTAAAGAGCATCTCCAACCTAACCTCTCAATGTCAGAGCTGGACCATTATAAATCTATTCCTTTTCCTGTCAATCCTTATTCGGATTTAATTTCAATCTTTTATGATCTTGCCATTAGACTACACTTTTTAGCGAAGCTGATTCGCTTTACCCACCGCCAAATTCATGATAAATCATAAATTATCGCTCTCTAAATTTTTTTGTATTTGCGTTGTTATTTTCTTTTACAGCATTGCCTGGGCAAGGATGTACAAATGGACCGATAAAAATGGTACACCGCACTATAGCCAAATCCCTCCCCCAAACCAACGCACCCAAAACTTTGAAGAATTTAGAATTACAAGCAAACTAAAACAAGGGAATAGAAATTGTTGCATTGTAATTCAGCAAATCGCAAATAAAATGATAATTGCCCAAAAAAAAGGTGCAACTATTACAGATTTATATAATTTATTTCATTCAAAGTTTGATGATTTAAAAGAAATCGCTAATTATGTCTCCCACAAATTTCAACTTGGCATTGAATTTTCACTAATCAGCCAATTAACCTTAAATACATGCCTAAACGCCGGTTTCAATCTTTGTACGGGAGAGGAAACCTCAAATTATCAACTATCAAGCGGCTCAGGTTTCTTCATTGATCCACTTGGGCACCTTCTCACAAATCACCACGTTGTTGCTAAATGCAGCTCAATCCGCATCTTACCCAACGACCTTACGGCAAAACTAATTGCAAGTGACAAAACAATGGATCTTGCGCTCCTTAAAACCGAACCAACACCAAATTTTGCTCAATTTGGAGAAGATAACGTAAACCTTGGCGAAGAGATAATTGTTGCAGGTTTTCCATACCGAGGTGAATTATCGTCGGGCATTAATATCACAACCGGAATAATCAGCGCATTAGCTGGGCCGAAAGACGATACCCGGCTTATTCAAATTACAGCTCCCGTTCAGCCCGGAAATAGTGGTGGCCCTTTGTTAGACACACAAGGAAATGTTGCTGGGGTTATTGTAAGTAAATTGAATTCGCTCTATTTCGCGGAAAAGTATAAAGACATCCCTCAAAATATCAATTTTGCCATCCGTTCACATCATGCGTTAGCGTTCATCAAAGCGCAAAATATCTCGGTTGAGTTCAATGTTCAAAATGAAAAAAGGGTAACAACTGACATCAGTCAACAAGCTGAAAAATTTACAAAGGTCGTGGAATGTAACCCGTGAATATCCCCTACAAAAGGTATCTACTACGATTTATTAAATATAAATTGGTCTTTGTCTAAATCGATAATAATAGTGTCGCCAGCACCAAATTTGCCCGCTAGCAACTCAACTGCTAGCGGATTTTCAAGCTGAGATTGAAGCGCTCGCTTTAATGGCCGCGCCCCATATGCTGGGTCGTAACCTGCTTCACCCAATTTATCGAGAACTGATTCGGTTAGTGTTACCGAGATATCCCGTTGGGCCAATCGGTTCTGAAGGCATCCAAATTGGATTCGAAGTATCGCTCGCATTTGCTCAATACTAAGCGAATGGAAAACCACGATCTCATCAATGCGATTAATAAATTCCGGTCGAAAATGGAACTCAACGTCTTTCATGACCTCCGCCTTCATAGCAGCATAATCTCCCTCCTCAACAAATTCCTGGATACGCTCAGAACCAAGATTAGAAGTCATCACAACCACCGTATTACGGAAATCGACAGTCCGACCGTGACCATCGGTAAGCCTACCATCATCCAACACCTGCAGTAACACATTAAACACGTCTGCATGGGCTTTTTCCACTTCATCCAATAAAATTACTGAGTAGGGTTTGCGTCGAACCGCTTCTGTCAGATAGCCCCCTTGATCATAACCTACATATCCAGGCGGGGCGCCAAGCAATCGAGCAACCGAGTGTTTTTCCATATACTCAGACATATCGATACGTACCATTGACTCTTCAGAATCGAACAGGAAACCAGCCAATGCCTTACATAGTTCAGTTTTTCCAACACCTGTTGGCCCCAGAAACAGAAATGAACCATTAGGTCGATTAGAGTCAGACAACCCAGCCCGTGATCGCCGAACGGCATTGCTCACAGCTTTTATTGCTTCATTTTGACCGACCACCCGTATTGCCAACTCTTGCTCCATACGCAACAGTTTTTCTCGTTCACCTTGCAGCATTGTGGATACAGGAATTCCGGTCGAATTGGAAACTACTTCAGCAATTTCCACATCTGTAACCTTATTTCGTAACAATGTCATTCCCTGCATCTCGGCTTTAGATACGGAATCTAACTCTTTCTCCAAACGCGGGATTTCACCATATTGAAGTTCGGACATTCGCGTTAAATCACCCGCGCGTCTAGCTGCATCCAATTCTAACCTGGCATGCTCCAATTGTTCCTTCAAATGGGCTGTACCTTGCAACGCCAATTTTTCCGATTTCCAAATCTCGTCTAAATCGGAAAACTCTTTTTCAGAAATATCTATTTCTGTCTCTAAGGTTTTTAAACGTTTAAGGGAAACTTCGTCGGTTTCCTTTTTCAGGGCTTCGCCTTCTATTTTCAATTGGATTAATCGACGCTCAAGTTTATCCATAGATTCGGGCTTAGAATCAATTTCCATCCTAATGCGACTCGCCGCTTCATCGACCAAATCGATTGCTTTATCAGGCAACTGCCTGTCCGTAATATATCGATGAGACATCGTGGCTGCCGCAACGATCGCCGGATCGGTTATATCAACACCATGATGAACTTCATACTTTTCTTTAAGACCACGCAGCATCGCAATCGTATCCTCAACACTGGGCTGATCCACTAACACCTTTTGGAAACGACGCTCTAACGCCGCATCTTTTTCAACATATTGTCGAAATTCATCCAACGTTGTAGCCCCAATGCAATGCAAATCTCCTCGTGCAAGTGCCGGCTTCAGCATATTGCCTGCATCCATTGCTCCCTCAGCCTTCCCGGCACCAACCATTGTGTGCAATTCATCAACAAATAAAATAACTTGGCCTTCTTGCTTCGCGATATCCTTTAGTACCGCTTTTAACCTTTCTTCAAACTCACCTCGAAATTTAGCCCCCGCAATTAATGCTGATAAATCCAGCGATAGCAATCGCTTACCTTTAATCCCTTCAGGCACTTCCCCATTAACTATTCTTTGCGCTAGACCTTCAACAATTGCGGTTTTCCCCACGCCTGGTTCGCCGATTAACACAGGATTATTTTTTGTACGCCGTTGTAGCACCTGAATCGTCCTTCGAATTTCATCATCCCGCCCAATTACGGGATCCAATTGTCCTTTCTCCGCTTGTTCAGTTAAATTGATACTAAATTTTTCCAATGCCCCGCGCTGATCTTCGGCGCTCGAATCGTCAACCCGGTGTCCACCCCTAACATGTATTATGGCCTGCTCTAATTCATGACCAATGACCCCGGTATCCCGCATTATATCTGCCAAAACACCCTTAGTTTCTAATGCCGCGAGCAAAAAAACCTCACTCGATATAAATTTATCGCCACGCTTTTGAGCCAACTTGTCGCACAAATTGAGCATTTTGGCCAAAGTTTGTGATACCTGAACGTCACCCCCCACACCTTGAACCGTAGGAAATCGCTCTAACTCCTCACCTAAAATCACCCTTAGCCGATCAACATCCGCCCCTGCTTGCGATAATAACTGCCGAACACTACCATCTTCTTGATCGACTAATCCGGTCAAGACGTGGGCAGGCTCTATAAATTGATGATCCCGCCCTAAAGCTAGACTTTGGGCGTCCGCAAGTGCTAACTGAAACTTACTAGTAAATTTGTCCATCCTCATTGCCGAATACCTTTTAACTATCGATTAGCCATTCAATGGGGATCGTTTGGAGAAATCTCAAGAACACCTAGTGTGTAAAACCATGCAAAAAGGTAATCAGCACCACTCCAGCACTTATAAGCAAAATTTGGTGAAAAGTTTCTTTGGCTTCTACTCGCGTATGTAGGGTAGGAATCAGATCAGCCACCGAAATATAAATAAAACTGGAAGCAGCAAACGCCAGAAAAAAAGGCAAAATATCCTGTAGATCACCCAAACTGTAATACGCTAAAATCCCACCAATAACAGTCGCCAAACTTGACAGGACATTAAAAAACAACGCCGTCGAGCGGGAATATCCACTTTCCAAGAGTATCGCAAAATCACCCACCTCCTGTGGAATCTCATGGGCAGCCACCGCAAGACTAGTTGCAATACCCAATTTAACATCACTGAGAAATGCTGCAGCTATCAAAATCCCATCGACAAAATTGTGAATACCATCTCCGATCAGGATTAATGTGCCAGCGGTTTTTGGGGAGGAGCCACTCGGTAGGGTATGAGCCTCACAACCTCCTGCGTGACAATGGCGCCATAATAGTAGTTTCTCCAACAAGAAAAACACCAATAACCCAAGCAGAATCGTAAACGACAAGTTTTGAATCTCTCCGACATCAGCTGATTCGAAGGCGTGGGGGATCAGTCCCCAAAAAGATACTGCCAACAACGCACCAGTAGCAAAACTAATACCGTGAGGCAATATCCGTGACCGTGTTGTCTCCGAAAGTAGTAAAAATAAAGAAGCTGCTAAAACACTGAGAACCCCTCCGAGCAAAGTAAAGATAATGATCCAGATTAATAACATATGTTAATTTTTATAATTTTTAAGATGTTAACCAATCACAACCTATATTTCCCACAAAATTTCTTAGTGAGAGGTCTCAAGGACAGACAACGCTGTATGTGTAAAGAAAAACACGAGAAAACCTATTTTCTCAAATTTTTCAAACACAACACA
>CAZZET010000126.1:0-5330 GCA_964653275.1 uncultured Methylococcales bacterium | reverse complement strand
ATTTCACGTTAGAAATAAACCCCCTCTTCAGGCTCATTTCACATTGGAAGAGACTTTCGATTGAAAATGATCTTTGTCAGGAGTAAAGTGTTCGTACGGCTGCCAATAATCCGTTGCTATTTTTCCATCTAATCGATCTTTAATCTCATTCCAGAGCTTTTTTCCAGTCTGAGCGCTTCGGTCGCCAACAATGAAATCGATGAATTTTTTTTCATATCGATTAACAGCAATCCATATCCATCGATAGTTTTTTTGACCCACATAGGTATGCATCTCATCCATTTCTGTATACCTGATTGACCCAGGAGTTTTCAAATCTATAACGTGTTCGCCAAAAGCGCGGATCCAATTAAGCACAGTGACATTACTGACTTCCAAAACCCAACCAATTGAGCGGAATCCCAAACTCTCTAAATAGAGTTGAAGAGCCAGTTTTCTCAAAAATAATGGTTCGCTTTAGACCCACTGGCAACAGTGTATCCAAAATCACATGCTTTACACTTGTATCGTTGCTTGTGCTTGACAACGCCATCCTTGACCTTTTCGTCTGAATTGCATTTTGGACATTTCACTAAATTTCCAGCCTATCCTCAAGATAAATCAAAAGAATGGTTTTAATGTGAAACTATACCAAATAAGCAATACCCCTATAACAAACTCATAGGTCACAGTTTAAACGTGTTTTATTGACCCGTTATCTGGAGTTTTGCTATCTCAGCCTTAGCTATACGAACGATCAAAATTACGACCGCAATGCAGAAAACAAACCCACCGACAAGTAACCAATTCGAAGGTCCCGTCGCTTGCCCACCTTGAACCACTTGTTTGGAGACATGTGCTGCAGTAAAACCAAAATAAGTCAACACCAAGTGGTAAACAAATATACCTGTTGTTGCCAGCCAGTACGGCATAAACTCGGTTTTACTAACCGACATAGCATAGCTTAATGGTGCAAACGGTATAGGTAGTAATCTCAATAAAAATAGAATTTTAAATCCACCATATTGGATGAGCTGATCTATCGATTTCAGTCTCTCATTTTTAGCTAAAATCGTTTGAATTCGCTCGCGGGCCAACAGCCTGCCAATAAGAAAAATAAACGCTGAGGCGAGCATTGTTGCGATTAACACATAGCCAATCGCAATCGGCAGACTAAACAGTGCACCCGCCATTAGACAAAGCACATCAACAGAGAAAAATAGAGGGGTAAGCAGCATAAAAAGCACAACAAATCCAATGCCAGCCCATTGACCCAAATTTTGGATCCGAGTTTCTATTATCGCCACATGATGCTCGAACCAATAACCGCCAAAAACAAGGGCAACAGCCAAGCAGGCTATCAACACAACACGGTTGCCCGAAAATACTGGTTTATCGTAGCCAATCATTCTATGACAGGGGATGAAGAAGAGAGCAGCTAGCTCAAAGGACTAAATGAAACCCACAATTTGAAATTAAAATGTATTTTAACCAAGGAGCTGAAAATGGATTACTCGTCACCAGCCAGTTGATCTTTTTTTCCATCGGATTTCAATATTTCCTGCTCTGTCAACAAACTCATCCTTTGATAAACACCAAGTCCCACCATGACGACAACCGCACTTAAAACGAGTGCTAGTGGGAATAGTACTTTGGTTATATCACGATTTCCAGCTTCGAATACACCAACCAATCCCTCAAGCGCTAGCGCGATGGTGATGACCACCATAAATCGCGTCAAAGTACGGCATGCTTCACCCGGTGTCCGCAGCTCTTTATTACGTTGCACTTCCTCTTCAATTAAATATCGTCCGACATCGAAAACTGCAATGGCGATTATTGTATAACTGATTGCATCAAGTATCGATTTGCTAATCCGAAATTCGACAAACAACAACGTGTACAAATCGAACAGCGCTTTACCCACCATGGTGAATGCCGCCACCATTAACGAGAAACTCGCAGTTATGTACAGAAAGTTAGAGAAGATACGGCTGGAATTACGTAATAACCTGAACCTCTCCGAAGGTATTTTACCCATAACAAATGACTTGAATGGATATTAAACTATGTACTTAAAGGCGGGTGTTTCAACCATAAAGATCATAATATTTCATCACGGCACGAGAGCTAGGCGCCGATTGTATCAGAGTTAGCAGGTAGTATTAATCCACTTAGATTTTGCAACCCACATTAGCTTAGCCCCTCAGAGGCCTAAATGACTAATAACAACGCAAACAACGTCTGGAATCTGCGTATCTTTTTTTAATATGTTTTACCCGAGTTAAAATCAATTAAGCCTCATACATTCTCGGTTTTATTGAGATTGAAATACTCTATTGATCGCTGCCACTAACCTCCTGAAAAGCCATTTCCCCAAGTAGGTGACGATCAAATTTTCCTGTGCTATTGCGCGGAAGTTCTTTCAGAAAAAGATAATTAACTGGTGTTTTATACGCGGCTAGCCGAGCGGACACGTAGACTTTCAGATCGTCTAGGCTGGGTCCTTCGGAATTATGCAACGGCACCACCCAAGCGACGGGTATTTGCCCATCGTGTGGATCCGCTATTCCCACTACGACTGAAGCATGTATCAAAGGATGCTCATCAATGACACTTTCCACTTCGGCAGGTGAAATATTCGAACCTCTACGAACTATAATCAATTTCTTTCGGGCAATAAACCAAACATATTGTTGCTCATCAAACTTTGCCAAGTCACCAGTATGCAGCCAACCGTCTCTAAACAATTCCCGAGTATTAAGGTCATCATTCCAATAACCGATAGTTGAAGAAGGAGTCCTTATCGCAATTTCGCCCACCTCACCCACAGCAACATCGTTTCCATCCGGATCGATAATTCGCAATTCGGTGTCGGGACAGTGTAAACCCATAGACCCCCATTTACGCTCACCATAGCGCGGATTTATCGCATAATAGCCACCAATTTCTGTCATACCGCAACCCTCCATCACTTGCCAACCGAACAGATCACGGAAACGATGGTGGAGATCGGTCGGCACTGCGTCGCCAGAACCAATACTATTGACCAAAGTGGGTAGACATTCTGGGTTTTCCTCCAAATATTCGACAAAATCCACCAAGTTGCTGGCCAGTAATGCATATTGGGTGATCGAGTATTTAACGATCAAAGCCGCCGCTTCGGCCGGTGTTGGCCTCATGGCCAATACGACTTCTGCCCCAATGAACAACGCCGGCATTAATTGAGTCTGTAGTCCCCCAGCATGGCTAATTGGCTTACCGATAAGAACGATATCTGAGCTGTTAAAATCAAATACCCTCCGTGAAATATCGATCCCCGAAAATGCACTACCATGCGAATGAACGACACCTTTGGGATGCCCGGTGCTTCCCGATGTATAAAGTATCAACGCGGGGGCATCCTTTTGAACATCGATCGCGGATGCCAATGGTGTGTGGCCAGGTAACTCGTCAAAACTTGAAAACCCTGCGTCGTTACTTCGCTTACCGGTTAAAAAAATTCGATCCAAACCCACCAAATCGCCCAACGATTCTAGAATCTCTGATTTATCCTGATGGCCAATGACTAAGTTCGGGTGCGTATTTTCCACTACATAGCGCGCTTCTCTTGCAGTATAACGGTAGTTGACTGGAACCACTATTGCTCCGATCGTGTAACAGGCCATCATCGAGTAAACAGCTTCAAGACAATTTGGAAGCAACAAAGCAATTCGGTCACCACAATTTATTTTTAGAGCTAAGAGTCCGGCAGCTAGCTGTCGCGATCGAAAATCTAGATCGTAGTAACTTAGATCTACAGATCCAAACCTAAGCGCAATTTTGTCCGGTGTTTGGGCCAAAGGTGTTGAAAGTAGCATTTGCAAGCGTGTACCCTGTGTCACTAAAATTCCCCCAGAATGATAAATCGATACCGACCCGCAATCATATACATCGCATTTTTAGTGGCTGGTGTTCCTTGGTACTGGCCCTCCAGCGAATCGCTTATTTTGTTTGGATTTCCGCTTTGGGTAATAACCATACTAACGATCACGTTACTAGCCTCACTCTATACGGTTTGGCTGTTATTAGAGACTAAAACGACACCCAATACGACTATCGTAGGTAACATACTGGTCCGTGAATAACATACTACCGTTTGGAATCGGGGCTTGGGTCTTCATCGGCATCTATTTATCCTCGCTCTTAATTATCGGATGGGTAGGCTTACTCAATCGCCGAGCCGATACCTTACAAGATTTCTATCTTGCTGGCTCTGGTTCCCGCCTTTATGCTGGGAATACGCTGGAATGCTATCCGGGTTGGCAATAGCCTTGGGATTAGTATTTATCCCATTCGATTTTGTAGTATCCGGAAAAATTTGGGGGATCCACCCAGGGCTTTACGGGCTAGCGGTAAATATTGCAATCGTTCTATCGGGGAGCTTAATGATCAATCGCAGCCGAGCCTACCATTATAAAGTACAGCCAGATATACCAGACCAATAAATTGCAGTTTTTCCATTCCGTATACTCTCAATCATCAATACCTAAGGCCCAAACAAAACCGTTTTGACAAATTCTCCTCTTAGTTGATTGATCAGATTTTGTCCAAAGTCAGCATTATTCACTCAAACGCCGCATCAATTCCTTGCGTCGTTTTTTATATTCAACATCCATAACCTCAATATGACCCAAAACATTCTCCAATGCCTCATGTTTGGATGAATCCTGGGCCTCTTCCAGCCATTGCTCCATTTCTTCACGCAGGACATCTAAAATATCGATCGCGCCGTTTGCTTCGTGAAATGCTTTTTCGATTTGTGACACTGAACTTTCCGACATTAATATATTCCTAACACGTTATTTTACAGGACATAAATGATAATCTGCCAACAGCTCGATGACAACCGAACTCGCGACAAAACCGCATCTACAAGGGGACAGAGGATACATCTAACACCACCACAAGTTTCTCTTCATATTCCTCCCCCACTATCCAACTGATAGCTACATATTAAACTTTAAAATGCTCATCGATTTCCACCAGTAGGCAGTAATAGTTAGCGATTCCACAATAATCATGAATCGCGCCGTAAGAGCGTTCAAAGACGAATGTCACTATCCCTAACCATTGCTGTCTATTCCCTTTTCTAAACAGATTATTGCATGGCAATCTCCCCTGAAACAATCTGATATAGGACTCTATAAAAACAACATATCGTTTAGAATCCATCAGTATAATGTATCAAATTAAAATTAAGCTCAAACTAAAATTTGTATAAATGGCAATCGGCAAAAAAAACCTGCTTTCTTTTCTAGTTGCTATATTGGCTGGCCTGGTTGGTGTCTTGATCATAGGACT
The DNA here is from genome assembly GCA_964653275.1 of uncultured Methylococcales bacterium. Taxonomy (GTDB): domain Bacteria; phylum Pseudomonadota; class Gammaproteobacteria; order Methylococcales. Next base: position 8 of record CAZZET010000126.1, on the reverse strand, counting down.
GTTAGTAC
>CAZZET010000125.1:0-5358 GCA_964653275.1 uncultured Methylococcales bacterium | reverse complement strand
TCCTGGATATTTAAAAGGCGTGAGCGAGGTTGCCATTTGTAGGCATGAAAAAAAATTGGAAATACACTCCTTCATGAATACGGTTTTTGGGCTATGCAATGCAATTGAATCATTTACAAACTGATGGGGGAGATTCTAACATCCAAAAAGGATTTATTAGTTGGGAATCCGCAAAAAGGTTTTATGGCCAATGTTGATTCAGTTTCTATTCAGTGGTGAGTGTCTAAACTACTTTTGAATTTTTTGAGAGGGTGTTACTAAATCTGTATACTTACCTGTTTTTGCTGGCCATTGATAAAACAGCTAAGTGGCTGTTAGTGGAATGATATACAGATCCATCGTTTTTTAATTACTAATATTTGGAGGTTTTTGATGAAAGAGATTAAGACGACATTACTGATTTTGGGGGTTTTTGCCCTGATGTCAACAAATGTTTGGGCTGAAACCCATGTTGTCAAAGGTAAAGGGGTTTCATTCGATCCCGCTGTAACTTTTGCACAATCGGGCGATTCGATTGCATTTAATAATATGGCGGCCCATTTTGTTGAGTCGATTATTATACCTGATGGCGCGGAAAAAATGGTTTCTGCTATGGGTGCTGACTACAATTATGTCGTTAAGCAAGATGGTGTTTATTTGTATAAGTGTCCTCCCCATTGGGGTGCGCGGATGGGTGGTATTATCGTGGTTGGGGATGCGAGCGGATTGGAAGATACCTTAGACGCCTACATGGCACAGACCGATGATAAAATCGCCAAAGGTTTTATGAAAAAAATCAAAAAGAAGATTAAGAAAGGTAAGATTAAACTACCCTAATTTAAAATCTAATGATTGTGCATTTAAAGGGCGGATTTTCCGCCCTTTCGTATTTCTAGTCCTTGGTAGATTTGTCCGATAATAGAGATCTTCATCGGGAAATGGGTCAAAACCGGCAGTTGGGCTGCTAGCTTATTATTGTTTGGATAGGCTTCATAAGAAATAACATATATGATTCGGATCGGGGTTGACTTAGGTGGGACGAAAATCGAAATAATTGCTTTGTCTTTACACGGCAAAGTCATTTTAAGAAATCGTATTCCAACACCGATTGGTGACTACCAAGCTACCTTGAACGCGATAAAAGGCTTAGTCCATGGTGTTGAAAATGTTCATGGATGCGCCACCACAATCGGTGTCGGTGTGCCTGGGGCGGTTTCTAGAGTTAGTGGGACCTTAAAAAATGCTAATTCAACTTGGTTGAATGGCAAACCACTTGTTCATGATCTTGAGCGATTGCTAAAACGCCCCCTTAAAATTGCTAACGATGCGGATTGTTTTGCCATATCAGAAGCTGTGGATGGAAATGCAACAGGATTTAAAGTCGTTTTTGGCATTATATTGGGAACTGGAGTAGGTGCTGGCATTGTGGTCGATGGGAATCTTATGAACGGTCCGAATGCAATAGCCGGTGAGTGGGGGCATAACCCAATGCCGTGGTTGACAACCGAAGAATATCCAGGAGTGCCCTGTTATTGTGGTCAAGTTGGATGTATCGAAACATTTTTATCGGGTCCAGCACTGGCTGCAATGCATCGAAAGCGAACAGGTCTAGAATTATCTGCTGAAGTCATTGCTGCACGATCTTTACACGGTGATAAAGAGTGCGAAGCGAGCCTGAAGAATTATGAACTACATTTGGCTAGAGCACTCGCTCATGTTATTAATATCCTTGATCCAGATGTTATTGTAGTGGGGGGAGGGCTATCAAATTACCAGCGACTCTACCAAAGTGTGCCTGACATTTGGGGTCAATTTGTATTTTCAGATTATGTTAGTACCGTTTTGGTACCACCAAAACATGGCGATTCCAGTGGTGTTCGCGGGGCAGCATGGTTGTGAGATAAGATTGTTGTCAATCACCCCGAAAAGAACCCAAAAGATACTGATTCCTGCTAACGGGGGAGTGCAGACTGACCTACCATCACGGCGTGCAATACGTTTCTAGCGGCTTGTGTGCGTTTCCTGCGTAAGTATCGGTTGGTAACAACCGGTAGTACGTTTTCTTTTTCGAATGCGGTCCTGATGGGTTCCAATGCGGGCTCACATTTCTTTAGAAGCAAGTCTGTTACAGCTCTCGAATCTTTGCCCACCAGGGGGATGTGCTGGATTTCATGGTCTAAACAAAGATGATACTGGTGGGTTGCCGCTTGGGCAGCTTTTATAGTTGCTGACGACAATTGACTGTTTTGCCATTGGTCGTCTGTCGCACTGGAATGATTGAGCGGCAGAAAAATAGAAAAAACCAGGAGTGTATTAAGGGTTTTTTTTTGTTTATGCATTAGATTTGTCTATTCCTTAAGCTGTCGAAAATAAAATCTCTTAGAAGGTTTGTTAGCCTAATCGATTTTCAACGAGAATCACAGTGTACGCATGGTATACTTAGACGTCGCTAATTGTGACCTACTAGCGGGTATTTTTCACAGGGTTTCGTAGTAAAGGGATTGGGCGAGGAATGCGGAGGAGTGTTTGTGCACTTTTCAAAATCTTCAAATTTAGAGCGTATTTACAACACATAAGAGCAGTTTTAATGTCGAGATTTCTTACGCTTAGTCCAACACCTGATGTTCGTGATTATTGGATTGCAGCGGTTACTTTTGTAGGAATTGCAGTTTGTTTTTCCGTTGATACCATGGTGACTCATAGACAACAAGTTGTACTGGGTATTGGTGGATGGATTTGTTTGCTGGGGCTTTTGAAAGGCGAAGATACTCTGACACGTACCCAGGTGGGCATCGCGGTTCTGTTTGCTACTATCGGTGAACATTTTGCTTCGCCTTATATGGAGGGGTATACCTATCGATTCGGAGACGTCTCGGACTTTGTTCCACCTGGACATGGTATGGTTTATTTGACCGCAGTTGCATTAGGCCGGTCTGGGTTTTTCAAACAATTTCGAAGTCATATTCTCGTATTCGTGCTGATCGTGGGATCGCTTTGGTCCATTTGGGGTGTGACCCTTGCGCAACGTGAAGATGAGATTGGTGCATTGCTATTTTTTGTTTTCGTCATGTTTGTCTTTTTTGGGCGTTCTCCCATGGTTTATTTGGGTGCGTTTTTTATTACCACATGGGTTGAATTGATCGGAACCTACTTGGGCACCTGGAATTGGGCGGTTGTTGATCCGGCCAGTGGTCTTTCACAAGGAAATCCTCCAAGTGGCGTGGCGGCTTGGTATTGTTTGGTTGATGCCGTTGCAATATCTATGGCCCCGAAAGTCATGCAAAGTTATTTATGGTTGAATGAGCGTTATCGCTTATTGTTCCAGAACTGACGGGTTTAATTTCGGTAATAGTGATGAGCAAAAAAATTTCAATTCTTAGAAGGTGCTTACTAACGTGGTTGGGCGTTATTGCAATTTTGGGTATTGGGGCATGCGTTACGTCCATTCCTTCATCGTCGGGAACTGCGGAGACTTCGGAGGTATCGGCATTGCGGCAGGTGGTTTCAGTTGCTTTCGGGCCTGATGGCAAATTGTGGCGTATCGTTCCCACCAAGAATTTTGTATTCGCAAGTTATTCCGAGGACTCTGGTCGAACTTTTAGTCAACCGGTAGCGGTAAATAGTAAACCCTTACGTATTCGGGCAACCCCTGAGGACCGACCCTCTCTCGTTATCGACGATAAAGGGTGGATTTATGTTGTGTTTATTGCTGACAGTGCCATGCCTTGGTCTGGCTTTTTTAGCTTATCCAAGGATGGTGGGAAGCATTTTAGTGAACCGGTTTTGATAAGTGATCAAGCGCATCGGTTTAAATATTATCAAAACGTCATTGCCATGAATGACCAGGGGAATGCATATGTCTTTTGGAGTGATGAAAGGGAACATGGGGCGGCATCAGGGAAAGGTAACACGATGTATTATTCAGTGATCGACCCGGCCGAACCTTTGCGACTGTCCAACTATAAGGTAAATGATTCGATGTGTGAGTGTTGTCGCCTTGCAATCGATTTCGATACCAGTGGAAATCCCGTCGTGTTGTCTCGTACTTTATACGATGACAAAGTTAGAGACCACGGTATTTCCAGTCGCTTAGGAGATGATCGGTGGTTACAGCGTAGGGTTACATATGATGAATGGCAGATACAGGCGTGTCCTGAACATGGACCGGCGCTTTCGATTGGGAAAAAAGGCCGTTATCATATGACGTGGTTTACTCTGGGGAATAAACGTAAGGGAATTTTTTATGCGTATTCTGATAATCAAGGAAATAGCTTGTCTAAACCAATACCCTTAGGAAATTTGGCCCATTTACCAGGACATGCAGACGTACTGACTTTGGAGGAAAGCGTGGTGGTTGTTTGGCAGGAATTTGATGGGAAAAAAACCATGATTAAAGCGCAACAATCAAAAAATCGCGGAGAAGACTGGTCTTCAACCCGAGTCATTGCATCGTCTAAAGATGTAGTGGATTACCCCTTTTTAGTTTCCGATGGTCAGGAGATGTTTGTGTCATGGAATTCGAAAGATTACGGTTATAGATTGCTGCCGCTGGCTTTAAAAAATGCAATGCGAAAATGAATCAAAATTAATTTGAACGGCCATGCTACACACGGGTCAATTTTGACCCTGCTATAAATACGCGGAAGTTATGAGGGTTATTGACTTTCGGAAGGCGAATTAATGTTTTGTCCAATAGTCGTGCCCCATGTATAAAGAATTACAAGAAAATGTATAGAATCTTAGTATCGAGAGTCACCGTATTGTTTCTTGCTTTGGTACTCGTTGCAGAATTGGGTTTCGCAACGCCATCGTCAGCAGCTGCTTTTATTTCAGGTAGTCTATCTGAAATTCTGTCCATTAGAAAAGGAAAACCACTGATGGTAGTGCTTTGGTCTATCGATTGTCCTTCGTGTTTGCACGAACTTGGGTTGTTAAAAAAGATTAGACAAAAGTATAAAAATTCCGATTTTGTTTTGATTTCCACTGACGATATTTCTTTACAAAGCGAGATTCGAGAAGTGTTAGAACGCCGAGGGTTAGGCGATATCGAATCTTGGGCTTTTGCCGATGGTAATGCCCAACGGCTACGCTATGAGATTGACCCGCAATGGTACGGAGAAATCCCAAGAACTTATTTTTACGATGCTGAACATAATCGCGTGAGCTTAAGCGGTACATTAACCGCTCAGCATATCGATGCGTGGCTTAAAACGGTTTCTCCGAAGTAATCGACGGTTGCAATTGGTTAATTAGATCGTTTAACTAACTAGTAATACCGATAAGAATGTTTACAACACTTTAGAATTGGGAGCGCACCTAATATTATGCTGGCGTAGATTCGTCTTATCGACCAAAAATTCGCTGATAAGCCGATAGGAT
>CAZZET010000124.1:0-5434 GCA_964653275.1 uncultured Methylococcales bacterium | reverse complement strand
ACCAATGAGATTTCTTGTTAAGAAACTTCGTGGGGAATGGGGATTTGCGATTGAAATAACAAAACTTTGTTTCGGCCTTGATTTTTCGCAGCGTAAAGTGCTTTATCAGCATTACTCAACAAAACTCGAGTTGAGGGGATGTTGGGGTCGGATGCGGCAACACCGATGCTGACAGTTAAATGACTGCGAAAGTTGGGAATTCCTATTTTGCAATTTGCTACTGCCTTGCGCATTCTTTCCGCGAGTGGATATGCTTCTGGGTAGTTCATATTGGAAGAAACTACAATAAACTCTTCGCCACCAAGACGACCGATGACGTCGGTTGCCCGACCGCTCGTTTGCAATGCTTGGGCGACTTCGGTTAATACTAAATCACCCATGTCGTGACCATAGTTATCGTTGATTTGCTTGAAATGGTCCAAATCAATAATCATGCAAACCATCGGTTGATTTTTGCGTTGGCTATCGGCCCATGCTTCTTCTAAGCGCAACATGGCGTAACGGCGGTTAGGAAGCTGGGTAAGTTGATCGGTCATTGCCATTTTTTCCAAGCGCCGATTGGCTACTGCTAGTTCCGCAGTAAAATGGCGGTTTTCTTCGCGTTCCGTTTCTACTTCTTCCTGTAATACGACCAGTCGTTGACTTGCTCGTACCCGTGCTTCCAATGCTTTTACACTAAAAGGCTTGACAATGTAGTCATCGGCACCCGCTTCAAAAGCCTGAACGAGTTCATGATCTTCCTCGCATGCCGTAAGCATGATGATATAGAACTGTCTTCCGAATCGAGTTTTTCGAAGCGCTTGGCAAAATTCAATACCGTCCATTATTGGCATTTGCCAGTCAGTGATGATGAGGTGAGGATTTTCCTCCATGGCTATTTTTAATCCACGTTTTCCTTCATTGGCTGCGAGTACGGAATGTCCCGCTGATTCTAGTAACGCAGAGAGTCGTTTTACCGTGAGCAAGTCGTCATCAATGACCAATATTTTAAGTTTTGATAGGGTGTTCTCTGTTTTTTCGGAATCTTGGTTGTTTGAATTCAATTCCTTTTCCACCTGTACCATCGATGGCAACCCTTGGTTTGGAATATCGAGAAGCTTACTCCATCCCTGCCACTGTTGTATAACACTGTCAATTAGCCGAAGCAGAGATTCCTTGTGAAGGCCTATTTGATTTGCCAGTCGTTGGATACCGAGAAGAATACTTTTTCGTTGTGAGGTTTCGGTTTGACAAAGGAGGGCAATTTGATCGGCGAATTCGAGTTGGCGAGCCAATCGTTTGGCTCTAGAACTGTTCAGTAATTCGAATATTTCTTCGTCATTTTGGGCGGCGATTGCAGTTATCTGAAGTTGTGGGAGGCCCCAATCTGTGAGCATAGCCGAGGTTAATTCCACATGGGTTGTTGCAAACTTCGCGTTTTCCATGCTCAACAAAGTTTCACGGTTAGGGGATTTTGACAAGATTTCTGCGTAATCGTCAGGGTAAATACTTGCTAAAGCTAATCTTCCGATACTACTAAGTAAGCCACATGTGTAGGCTTCTTCAGAGCCCACAGTAGTGTCATAGGCTGCGATAGCCCGTGCCGCTAATGCGGTAGCCATAGAGCGGGACCAAAAATTGGCATAGTCGAATGTGCGACAACGTCCGCGGTTTCCATTGGGTAAGATTGAGAGTCCAAGACTGAGTTGACTGACAACATTCAATCCGAGGCGTATAGCGGCTTCTGAAATTGCAGCTACTGGTCTATTCGTTCCAAAAGTTGGGGAATTGGCGAATTTTAACAATCGCCCAGCGAGCGCTGGATCGCTTTGGATAAGATGCACGATATCATTAATGCGGGCATCACTGTCCTTGGTTAGTCGCATTAACTCTAAAGCGACTCCCGAAGGAGAGGGCATTCGATCGAGTACCTTTATTTCATCAAATCGTTTGCTAGTGGACATATTTATTGATGCCCAAATTCCATCAAAGTGTCAGTATTATCAATAGTTTCTTGCGTTGCAATTTTTCGAAGTGCTACACGAAGCTGTCCCATTTCATACTGTAATAGTTTGTTGAGTTGTACACATTGGTGGTGGTCATTGGAGCTTGCAGCTTTTTCGATTTGTGTGGCAAGATGGCTCATGTGTTTTGCATAGAAATGTCCTGCTGTACCTTTGATCATGTGTGCGGTACTTTTTATTTTCTTGTTATTGTGAGTAGTAATGGCAGCGTTTAGCGTCGTTGTTTGTTTTTTTGACTCGGATTCAAACAAGGTCGCGAGTTCCATAAATAATGACTTATCCCCATTCAAACCAGCTAGTGTTGCTTTTGGGTCCCACAAAGGCTGTGTGTGCATGTCCCTATAAGTATCTGTAGTGGCCGTTTTGGTTTCCGTCATAAGATTTTCGGATTCTTGATTCGAATTTTCCTGCATATATCTCGATATACTTTTTTAGTTTTCTCGGTACCTAATTTACGCGCCATTATCCGTAATTCTTTGTTTGTAGATTTAATTGGATCAGGGCTGTCCTGAATCAACCAGAAAAGTTTTGATGTTTGGAACTAAGTATAGATGGCTATACCAATCTTGCGGTGCTTCATATGGTTGGGTGATGGAAAAATCGGTGGGAGTGTTACGCAAGTGTTGTTGCTATATTACCACCCTTAAATACGAGACTTTATGAGCAACACTTTGTATTGACGTTTTTGTTAAATTTTAAATTGCTAAGATAGTCCGAATGAAGAAGTATGTCTTTTTCAGCCTAAATTGTAGATATTTTACTGAACTTCACCTTACCTATCTAGGCCAATAAAGTCCCATATCTTTTGTGCTGTGGAGCGATTTTTTAGCGCTTTATCTTCAGGGGTTGGTGCGTCTTCATTGTAGTTAAATGCGTAAACTCTGGCGGCGTCACGGGCTAAATCGGTCATACCCAAATTCGTGTAAGCCTGTTCCATTATCTTTAGGGCGAGAGGTATAGCTTCCGTTCGTTGGTATTTTTCTAACACACCGTTGGCACGGTTGATTGTAGCCACGTAAGCACCCATTTTGAAATAGTAGCGTGCTACATGGATTTCATACATGGCCAAGTTGTTTTGTAGCGCAATCATACGCTGTTTCGCTTCTTCAAAATAACGGCTTTGAGGAAACCTTTTTGTAAGTTCCGAAAAATCACGATATGCTTCGTTGGCTGGGCCAGGATCACGCTGAGTTGTGTCGGTGGGAATGAACCGTCCGATGAAGCCTATGCCCCGGTTATAATTGACTAAACCTTTTAAATAATAGGCGTAATCAATATGAGGATTTTGGGGGTGAAGTTTTATAAAACGTTCTATTGCAGCGATTGCTGAATCGGGTTCTTGAAATTTGTAGTAAGCATATGCAATATCCAATTGGGCTTGTGCGGCATATAAACCAAAGGGATAACGTGCTTCGAGTTTTTCGTATAATTTTATGGCTTTTTCGTAATTTTCCTTGTCCAATGCGGCTTTAGCTTCGTCGTAAAACTTTTTTGCGCTCCAGTCAGCTTCTTTGTCCTGTTTGTCTTCCAATGCTGAGCAGCCGAATAGGAAAATGACGGCAAAAACAACGAAGAGTCTGAGAATATATTGTATATTCGTTAAGCTCGATTTTTCGGTAATTGGAAAACGCTTCATCTTTTCAAACCCGGGGAATTAGACGTGGAGAGTATACATTAAAATTTTGTAAGGGAGCAGTATGATGGATCAGCAACGAATATTGCGCGTAGAAATTCCAGGCGAATTGGGTGGGTTCCGTTTGGATCAGGTTTTGGCTCGTTTATTTCCCGAGTATTCTAGAAATAAACTCCAAGCGTGGATACTTAAAGGTCGAGTACAAGTCGATGGAAAGCAGTTGAGGTCGAAAGATTGCGTTGATGGAGGAGAGTGGGTCGAGGTGAATTCAGTAGTAGAACCTATTTTGGATTGTGAGCCTCAGGCAATTCCGCTTGAAGTCATTCATGAGGATTCGTCAATCATTGTTATCAATAAACCAGCGGGTTTGGTTGTCCATCCAGCTGCGGGAAATCGAGATGGCACTTTGCAGAATGCTTTGTTGTACCACTTTCCTGATTTGGTTTCGATCCCCCGTGCAGGCATGATTCACCGTATTGATAAAGATACTACTGGTTTGATGGCGGTTGCAAGAACACTACCTGTATACAAACTTTTGGTAGAGCAACTCCAAAAGAGAGAGATACAACGTAATTATATTGCTTTGGTCAATGGGCGAATAACTGCAGGTGGTATGATAGACGCGCCTATTGGGAGGCATCATATTGATCGTAAGCGTAATGCCGTTACTGAGCATGGAAAGCCCTCAATCACTCACTATCGTGTTTTAGAGCGATTTTCTTACCATACGTTAATCAGAGTTCGTTTGGAAACCGGTCGAACTCACCAAATAAGGGTGCATATGGCTCATGCTCGTTATCCACTTTTGGGAGATCCGGTGTATGGTGGTCGTATAAAAATTCCTCCGGGCTGCCCAGAATCTCTTGTAAAACTCATAAAGTCTTTTAGCCGCCAAGCGCTACATGCAGTGAAATTAGGGTTAGTTCATCCTGAAGGCAACGTATTTACTGAGTGGGAGATCCCTTTGTCGAGTGATTTAGAGGAGTTATTAGAAGGTCTAAAACTAGCAGAGTCTCATTTCTTCTTAAGAAGGTGAAATGTTAGTGAATTGGATAATTCCGAATTGGCCTGCACCTACGGCGATAAAGGCAGTAAGCACTCTTCGATCGGGTGGGGTGAGTCAAAGCCCATTTTTCAGCTTTAATTTGGGGAATTATGTTGGGGATGATCCAATGTCCGTTGCCGAGAATAGAATACGTTTAAATCGTGGGCTAGAACTCCCGAGTGAACCGTGTTGGCTAAATCAGGTCCATGGGTCAAGCGTAATCCAAGCTGGCCGCAATTTAACAAATAACATTGCGGATGCAAGCTATACCCGTGATAAAGGGGTGGTTTGCGCTGTCTTGACAGCTGATTGCCTGCCTATTTTGATTACAGATCAATCTGGCAGTTTTGTGGCAGTTATCCATTGTGGATGGCGTGGGCTTTTGTCCGGAATAATACAGAATACTTTGAGAGTATTAGAGGGTCTAGATTTGCTAGCCTGGCTAGGTCCTGCCATTGGTGCGGATAATTTCAAAGTGCGCCAAGACGTGCGCTCTGCATTCGTGAAGAAAAGCCAATGTTTTGAATCTGGGTTCAAGCTTTTATTTCGGGGATGTTGGGGGGTTAATATTTACCAAATTGCGCGAACTCTCTTGGAAAGACAGGGTATTAGTAGGATTTATGGGGGTGATTTCTGTACCTATTCAGAGGAAGATCGATTTTTTTCATATAGACGTGATGGTAAAACTGGACGAATGGCGACAATTATCTGGCGCGAGTAGTTGTTAATATGCTTTTCACACGACTATTCAAT
>CAZZET010000123.1:2439-5563 GCA_964653275.1 uncultured Methylococcales bacterium | reverse complement strand
CCACCAAAGCCAATTCTTTGAGGCTGAGTCACTATTTACAAATGCCCCCTGGCCCTGGACCACACCCCAAACCCCAGAATCCTCTTCAACTCCGGCGTTCGCTTTTAAGTGAATGAACAAAAGTAGTAAAAAGAGACCGATTCTATTCAGTAGTTTGTCATGAGTTCTATTCATTTCAGATAAAAATTTTGTCCGATAAGAGTTGCACAAACTGATTCAGTTTGACTTTCGCTTTCTCACAGTAAATTTCGTTTAGATCTTTTTCAATGAGTGGTTTTGCACCGTGATTAAGTAACGCGTTATTTAATGGGTGGAGGGGAATTTACCACTACACGATCACTGTACAGGAGTGGTTTATCCATCTCAAAGGTTCGAGCACAAAAAGTGATACCCTCTTCAGTGGTTTTCGGAAATGGCTTGGGAGTAGTCCCCAAATTATCTTGCATTTTCATTCCAACTACCTTTGTCTGTTCGCTAATATTGGTAAGGTAAAATCTGAGCAACACATCCACCACATGGAAATGTCAATCTTTCCTCGGGAAAGTTTTTGAAGCGAGAATAGAAATAATAAACCACCTTTTTTCAAAATTAAGGAAACTACCAATGGAGTAATGAATTGTCAATCATCACCTAAAACCAGAATTTTTGGCCCTTTGGAAGGACTCTATACCCGGTAAATGTAAAGATTTTGATAAAATCAGCTGTCTCCGAAGGCGACGTCCATCGAGGAGAAGTAGATCCAGACTGATCTAATTTGAAGTGGCTGTGGATTTTGAATAAAGCTGTTCCGGATAGACAGAAAGCTGGGGGGTGAGCAAAATGATGCTCTTGAGGGCAAAGCAAGATCGCCAGTCGTTTAATGTCTATTTTCCTTTCCACGATTCTAAAGGGAATTAGCGCAGGTTAGTTTGCCGTCAAACTGGCACTTGTCTGCTCCAAGAAGACGGGGAAAGACCCCAGAGAATGATCAAATCTTGTCCTAGAACTAATAACTATTCTCGATGCTCGACGCACAAAAGCCTATGGCTATCTCCATCCTTAGACAGAAATTTCTCGAGATAATTTTCTGATCTACTCCGACTTCGGAGACGAGTGTTTAAATAAACTGGTTTCTGATGTGTCATGGCAAACGAAGCCTCTTCAGTAGCCCTGAACTGGTATTTAAACGAAAACGTTCGTTTAATGGCGGATTACCGCAGAGCATTTGATGTTGATAAACGACAAGATTTTGTTAATGCAAACACGGGAGATCTTGAATCGATAGGCATCTTCACTCTACGTACACAATGGGCACTCTAAATTGAAGAAAAATTTGTATACTAGCTCAAGCTTGACTTGGCAGTTACCCGTTCGTTGCGGGTATCTGTTAGATTAGATTTAAGCTACATTCTTTTTCGCCCTTGATCCAATATAAAAAATTAGAAACTTGTTACTGGGCATAGCCTGGACCGAAACTTTTGTTAGGCTGATTGGTACTGCTCTTTCACAACAGTGACGAAATATTTCGCAGCTGGACTGATATATCGGTCTTTTGCCATCGCTAATACGACCTCGCGAGTCGGTGTTTGGCCTGTGAGTTTGATATATCGAATTGCGGTGTCCGGGTCCGTGTCAATAGAGATCCTCGGTAGAATCGAAATACCATATTGCAATTCAATGAGTTGTTTTACCGTGGCCAGCTGTGAGGCCTGAAACAATACTTTTGGCATGAAACGCTCCTTAAAGCAGTACTGTTTAATTTGTCGCGCCAGACAGTGAATGTCTTCCAATAAGATAAATGGAATGCCGTCCAATGTGCCGATGGGGATCGCGTCCAATTTAGCCAAAGGATTGTCCCGGTGAACAGCAACATAAAATTCGTCGGAAAATAAATGCTCGATATTCAAGTGAGTCTCATCAAAAGGCAAAACTTCGACAATGATGTCGAGCTCACCACGCGCAGCCGCATCGACTATTGTTTCGGAAACTTCTTCGCGTACCGTCACTAAGGCTTGGGGATATTTTTTTGAAAGCGCCAACAGCATGCTCGGTAGCATAAATGGCGCTAATGTGGGCAGAATACCTATGGCAACAGTACCACCACTGATATCGTCAACATCGTTGACTCGATGCCTGGCTTCCTCTACGTCGCTCAGGATCTTTAGCGCCTGTATATACATGACGTGACCTGCATCGGTTAGGATGAGTTTGCCCTTCACTCGTGAAAATAATTTCTTACCGATACTGTCTTCCAACTTATTCAATTGCTGACTGATCGAAGGTTGCGAAATATAACAACGCTCGGCGGCTTTAGTGACGCTGCCGGTCTCAACGATAGACACAAAATATTTGAGTTGGTGTAAATGCATAGGTACCCCTTAATACCCTATAGGAAATAAGTATTGGTTCCTCGAAATTTTTCCCTATATAGTCTGGCTTGAATCACAATTGCCGTCGGGTTTGTAGATAACTAAACCGGCATTCACTAGGTGAAGAAGTAGAAATCGTATCAAAGTGAGCGCATAGACGACAACAAAATTCGTCATTGCTTGATTTCTTTAAATTAACCGCTTGAATGCAATAATTCAAGCAATAAGTAAAGTTAGGAGATAGATATGAAATCAATAAACCAAAATCGTCCGTCTTTGTTTGTGTTGGTACTGGCAGGCTTCGTTGCAACCTTGTTGATCGGTGAGGTCGTTGCTGGCGACTCTAAGAAAGATGAGCCCACATTCACCGCAACTGGAGCAATGATAAGACCAGAAGGTTGGCGCGAATGGATTTTTGTCGGCAGTCCGCTTACACCCAATTCTCTGAACGGGGGTGAAGCACCCTTCCCGGAATTTCACAGTGTCTATATCGACCCGAAAAGTTGGGAGTATTGGAAAAAAACCGGTAAGTTTCGTGAAGGTACGATGTTCGCAAAGGAACTGAGTTTAGTTGGTGAAACAACAGCTACTAGCGGAAAGGGTTTCTTCAATGGTGACTTGCAGGGCTTTGAGATCGCATATAAAGACTCCAAGAGGTATTCGAAAGAAACAGGTGGATGGGCCTATTTCTCATTTGGACACCACGCTGAACCCTATGCTAACTCAACGGCACCCATGCCAACTGCTGCCTGCGCAGCGTGCCATAGTGCGTCAGC
>CAZZET010000123.1:0-2339 GCA_964653275.1 uncultured Methylococcales bacterium | reverse complement strand
ACTTCCGACGTTCTTGGGCGTTTCTCGGCACTTGGTCGATCGCAGCAAAAGATGTGAAAACAAGCAGCGAAGGCTATAACCCAGGAGCGGCGGGACTACATAATGTTTACACCCAACAAGAAACTATCGACTACTTTCGCAAGACTGGTAAATTTCCCGATGGTGCCGTCTTGGTAAAGGAGTTGCTGCAAGCCACTACCGGTACGATGACAACAGGCACGGTAAGCTGGGGTACGGAAGTAGAAGGATGGTTTGTTATGGTCAAGGACACCGAGGGTCGATTTTCAAATAATCCATTATGGGGAGATGGTTGGGGTTGGGCTTTCTTTGAGGTCGGTCAACCGGATAAAACAAAAACCAAAAACTACAAGACCGAATGCACCGGCTGCCACATACCGGCGCGTAACGACGACTGGATATACATCAATGGATACCCTGCACTAAAAGTCGATAAATAGTGAGTGGTGAAGGTTGTCTATAGCACGTAGCTATAATTGCATGAAAAGTAAAGCTTCGGAAAGAACATCGCAGATACTATTCCTTTGTGCAACGGTCGCCGCTGCGTTATTAGTTTGGCTAGGAATTCGTCTAGTTCCTGAGAGCACCCCAGTTGCTCGCGGTACCGCATACGCATATATGCGCAACTGTATTGAATGCCACGGACAATCAGGGGAGGCTCTTACAGATGACACGGCACTCGAGTGTAACGAGGACCTTTTAAAACCGACACACCCTTCCTACGAGGGGGAATGTCATGATCTCCTTGCTTACTTTGAAGCAGTTCGATTAAAACGGACTTTCAGAAAGCGAGCGAAATCTAAGCGCCCAAATCGACTACTCCAAGGAGAATACCTTGCGCGTAAATACTATTGCTTTCAATGTCATGGCGAATTGGGTCAAGGTGGATTTCCCAATTCGGGAGCATTCAAAGGATATATTCCGGGATATTTTGGCGATGACTTCGCACTATTGACGCGTGGGGGGGACACGGAATCTGTAAGGGCTTGGATTACTCAAGGTATCGATCCAGCGCTACTTGAGCATCCGATCAAAGGGACCATTGCCGAGTTCTTTATCGAACACCAAGCTGTCAGTATGCCCAAATTCGGAACCTTGCCTGGATCAAAGATTGGAATACTGACCGACTACGTGATTACATTGAATCAGTTCGGTGAGATGGACGCAAAAGGAATACGCACCTATAGCCGGCTAACGCAGCGGCCTCCATAAATTGTGATGCGCATCAATAAACAAGTCAATTTGTTGAGACCAGTCCCAATTAATGGACCAAGGTTTCCATGTGCACACCAAAATCCACGATTTAACAAATTATTGCCAAGCCGACCTTTGAAAAGAAAGAATTTGGGAAATACCGGGACAGACTTATTTCCATTATCGTCTTGTTCACTGGAAAATTAGGAGCGCAACTAATACATTTGATTTGACAAGCTAGACGCCCAACTTACTTTTTGTAGAATCGATAATTTCTAACCACTGAGTATTGGTAACTTCTACGAAGGACACCTCCCCGCCACTAGAAGCACTCCAAAGAACCACATCTGGCTTTAGGTCACGATAGATACGCAGACTTTCAAGTAAAGCCTCAGAACTACCACCGGCTCCTGAAAAGACCAATGTTTGCCACTCTTCATGAGATTGAAATAGAGTATCACCTGTAAATAAATATTTGTGGACGGATGGAGAATCATACAAAAACGATACACTCCCAACGGTGTGACCAGGCGTATGAAGCACCTCAATGTTCGCTAAATTAGTATTTCCTTCAGAAAACTCTATATCAACTGGACATGAAGGTGATATCGCTGGTTTTTCAAGTTTATGACAACATAATTCTGAATCGAAGCGTTGCTTAATAACCTTTAGAGAGTCGCCTGTTTCATCGCGATGGCTAAGAAATTGGTATTTAATCCCACCATTATGAGCAATATTGTCTATTTCTTCCGCGTGACCTGTATTGTAGATAAGAACATTGGCAATTTCGGTTTTCAAAAAATATGCGTGAGCGTGCACACTAACAAAAGGAATTTCTAACTTAGTCTGCCACAAGTCTTCATATATTTGTTTCATCGTAATCTTTTAACCTTTCAGGGAAATATTCCTATCTCTATTCAGGTTTCCACTTCGACATATCTACTGCATTAATTGCAAACGAAAATTAGGTGGTGTGTTATCTGTACGAAGGTGCTTGATGGCTTGATATTCTTCTGAATTCCAAAACCCATTTAGATGCTCCATTGTGGGAAATTTAAAGAGAGTAAATTTTGCATTCTCTTTCCAGTCGCCTTCTAGTAATTCCATAAACTGATCACTTTCACCAG
>CAZZET010000122.1:0-5725 GCA_964653275.1 uncultured Methylococcales bacterium | reverse complement strand
GTAGTCGACACTCGATCGGTATGATTGACCAGAAGCATAGTTATGTCGTCGGTGAATGATTTGCCACCACAATGCAAGCGCAAAGCTACTAGAATTTGTTCGTATAAAATTTCTGGTTCGGCATCACCATATTGAGTAAGCAACGATTCCAGCCGATCATAGCCGAACGCTTCTCCCATGGGGGATTCTTCTTCCACAACGCCGTCAGTAAAAAGAAACAATCGATCCCCAACTTCCATTTGGACCTCGGATTCTGTGGTGCTAAAGTCAGTGTCAGAACTTTTACCTAAGGGTAATCCAGAGGCTTCGATCATATTCCACTCTCGATCGTTTTTTCGTCTCAGATAAGGCAAAACATGTCCCGCATTGGCAAATGTGAGTAGCCCATTTCGGGCATCCAACCTTACACATGCCATTGTCATCAACAATGATTGATGAGTGGTAGCCAACATAGTCTCATTAAGAGAGCGGAGAATTTCACTAGGCTTACTGATGCCTTCATGCACTAGAGAGGAAATACCGACCTTGGCCGCACTGACCATTGTTCCTGCTGCAACACCATGACCACTCACATCACCAACCAACAAAATCGACTGATGCCCAGCTATCTGGAAATAGTCATAATAGTCTCCTCCAACTTCGGTTGAGGTCTGCAACTTTGCCTGACCCTGTATCCCAGGAAGATCAATTTCGGGGTTCGGCAACATTGCTTTTTGCAGGGCAGCCGCAAGATTGACTTCATCTTGTAATCGGGTACTCAATTGGCCCAATTCCCTCATCGTCGATTTTAGTTCTTGTTCTGCGTGTTTTCGTTCTGTGATATCAACACCGGTGGCAAGAAATAGCGATGATTTCTGTGTTTTAGGATCGAGAATAGCGGTATTGTGCCAACTGATCCGCAAAAATTCACCACTACGAATGGCCATTTGTGTTTCAATTTCATTCTCGTAGATTGTACCTTCGTGCATCATTTGTCTGAATACTTCCAAGATACCTTCTCGCTCATTTGCCGGAATAAATTGTTCAAAAAATTCAACATCCCTTAGTTCTTCATGCAACCAACCAGTATTTTCCTCGGCAAATTGATTGAAAATAACGATCTTACCATCGACATCGAGCCCTATAATAAAGGCCTGCGAAGTATTGATAAGATTTTCTGAAAAATCCTTCTGGGTTTTCAGGCTACCCATGCTTTCTCTGAGTTTAAATACTAACGGTCGAAGTATGAACAACCCAACAATTGCCAAACTCATTAGGGTGACCACGTACATATAGTTTTGCATATCCACCGTGGTATTGAATCGATACTCGCTTTCTCTTTGATATTGAGATACCACTGATTCCAGCGCGTTACTAAAACCATCAAACCTCTTCGAAAAAAGCGCTTTAAATTTTGGATTATCTGGATTAAGTGCCTCATCCGGTAACGACAACATTGACTTTACAGTGGCAATATATAAATTAATCCGTCTATCAAGATCATAGGGTTCATGGAAATACAATTTGCGCAATTCTGGAGAAAGGGCTGCAGGTTTGTGGATTAATCGGTTTCCTTCTCGTACTAGACGAACACCCCTCACGAGGGATGAATGGGTGTCGTTAAACCGAGTCATATTTGCCAGAATCTGGGTTCTAAGTTTACTTTTCTGTCCTTTGTTGCTTGTAGCAATCAATTGAGTCACCAGAAGGTTAGTCTGATGATATAATTGAATTTGTTCGGAGCTTAACCTGATTAAAGCCGAATCTCCTTCATGGTCCTTCAAATCGTAGATAAGTACTAAATAGGCAATGGTTGAAACTACCGCTAATATTGTTAGTACGGTTTGGTACTGGTCCAGCATATATGCGATGATTTGTTTGAACAGTTGATTCATATGGATTACCTTTCGCGTGCCCGAGGCATCGTTAGAAAACTTTGTTAATGCCCAACAAGCCAGATCGGACAGTAATAAACTTTTTTCATCCTTAAAATTCCGAAAAGGGGGTTAAGGAGGAAATTTAATTTGATTTTGTGGTTGATTCCCTCGTAACTGCATCAATAATCACAAGCCTAGGACATAAAAAACTGAGTATCTCGATCAGATTTTATTATTGAGAAGCTGTTCACATTTTTTAATTTATGATTATGGGAGAATTGGGAAGATTTTTGATCGTATGAAAAACATAATGTGTTTTTTGCCGGTATTAGTATCGGTTTGGGTTCCAAGTGTTCCAGCTATGGACCTTCTTGAAGTTTACGATCTAGCAGTTGCTAATGACCCCACATTTTTGGAAGCCGCGGCTCAACGCGAGTCGTCGCAGGAAACTAGACCTCAAGCCATCGCCAATTTGTTGCCTGTTTTGTCCGCTGTCGGCTCAACAGAATCTACCCGGTTGCACAACAAGAAAATAACTTTTCAAAGTGGTGTGGGCCAGGGGCAAACCCAAAATTATTGGACCAATTCAATTCGCGTTGATCTTGTTCAACCGATTTTCAACCTTGATTCTTGGGAACAACTTTCTCAGTCCGAGAATCAGATTGCCCAAGCCGATGCTGAGTATGGTGCCGCTTGGCAAGACATGATGGTAAGGACTACCGATGCTTATCTGAATGTTTTATTAGCCAAAGATACCTTGGAATTTTCAAGTTCCGAAAAACGCGCTTTTGCTCGCCAGTTGGAGCAGGCAAAACAACGTTTTGAGGTGGGTTTGATAGCGATTACCGATGTTCTTGAAATTCAGGCGGGATACGACAAATCAGTGGCTGATGAAATAGAGGCGGAAAATATTCTAGATGATCGAAAAGAGGAGTTGGCGGTGATAATAGGGGACAGTCCTATGAATCTGGCGGGTTTGGGTAATGAATTACCATTGTTAAAACCGGATCCGGAAGATATTAATGCATGGACAAAGTTGGCAGAGACTCAAAATTTAGGCGTTATTGCCCAGAAAAACCAAACTGAATTTGCAAAGAAAAACATCAATAGGCAACGGAGTGGACATTATCCTACTCTAGATATTCGTGGTTCATACGCGTATCAAGATGACAATAGCTCTTTTGGATTACGGGGAGATACTGCACAAATTGGATTTGAACTCAATTTGCCATTGTTTCAGGGGGGAAGTGTTAATTCCCTGACTCGTCAGGCCTTTTCCGATTTTAAAGCAGCTCAACAACAACTTGTAGCCGAACGTCGGTCTGTTATTAGACAGGTTAAAAGTGGTTATCGTGGTGTAATCTCCACTATCGGCCAAGTCAAAGCTCGTGCTGCGACCGTAAAATCGTCCAAAAGCGCTTTGGAAGCCACCAAAGCTGGATTCGAAGTTGGCACACGCACATCGGTAGATGTGGTAGCTGAACAGAGGAATCTATTTCGTTCGAAACGGGATCATGCCGAAGCGCGGTATAACTATGTTAGAAATTGGTTGCGATTGAAGGCGGCCGTGAGCGATTTAAGCCGCAACGACTTGGAAAAATTTAATCGCTTGCTGAACCATTAATGAAAGGGATTAGTCGGCCTTCAATCAATTTTGAGGGCAGACATTCCCCAACGGCTTATAGAACTGCTATGGCCTACTTAAAATCGAACATTATTCAGGAGAATTAATGTGATACCCAGAATACTGGCCTTTGCTGGAAGTAGCAGGAAAAATTCGTGTAACAAAAAACTTGTCAAGATTGCGGCATCAGGAGCCGAAAGTGCGGGTGCTGAGGTTACTGTAATCGATTTAGCCGATTTTCCAATGCCCATATTTAACCAGGACTTAGAATCAACAGATGGAATGCCAGATAAAGCGCGTGAATTCAAAAATCTTTTGATTACACACGATGGGTTTTTAATTGCATCACCTGAATATAATAGTGCTTTTAGCCCTTTGTTAAAAAATGCAATTGATTGGGCTTCGCGGTCGGAATCAGATAATGAGTCACCGCTAGTGGCATATCGGGGGAAAGTAGCGGCTATTATGGCGGCTTCGCCGAGTGGACTTGGTGGAATTCGAGGGCTTGTGTTTTTGAGGATGCTATTAGGAAATATTGGGGTATTTGTATTGCCGGACCAACATGTAATCCCCCACGCATTTAAAGCATTTGATGATGATGGTGCTTTAGTTGAAACGAAACAAGAAACAGCGATTATGAATTTGGGGCGAAAGTTAACTCAAGTCGTAGAAAAGCTAAAAGATGATCAGAGTCCAATATAATCTTCCGGTTTCGATTAACTGATTTCCGTACGAATCCTTAATTCATTAAATACAATTCGGATATTTCAATATCGGCATCAGCCCAGGCCTTTTTGAAGCGTAATTTAACCTGATTGGCTTCGTCTAATCGATTTTGGGCTTGTAAACTGGTCATCAAACCAAAAAGTGACCAACCGTTTTTAGGGTGCCGTCGTAAGTCTTCTCGGTAGACTTTTTCCGCCAGCTTAGGTTTTTCTACTTTTAGTAGCATAGCTCCCAATGACTGACGAACAGGGTGATACCAGTCGGATGGTTCGTTATAGCGAAGTCCATCTTCCAGGCGCACGGCTTTTTGAAGCAGAATGATTGATTGAGTTGTATCGCCTTTTGTTGCAGCAATTTGGCTGCTTAGAACAGTTTGGGCAATAGCCAGTATTTGTCCGATTGTATTCATGCTCCAGATTGACATTTTGGCTATAGTGGGCTCTTTGGCGATTTTTTCTAGCTCCTTCAGTTCCTGTGCTGCTTTCCCTAGATTTCTCTTGGCGACAAAAGCCTGCCCACGAGCATAGTGCCAGATAGCATTTAAATAGCGAAGATCGTTTTCGGGTAGGGGCCAGGCTAGCAATTCATCCCATTTGCCAAAGCGCACAAGAGCGTAGAGTGGTATTGCGTAATAGTGTTCCAGCGTTGCCATGCCGGGTTGGCGCATGGCAACGGTATCGACATGAGCGGCTGTTGACTTCGCTGCAGCGAGTGCGTCGGCACTGCGCCCGGCTTTACTAGCTACAGCCCATAGGAAATGGTGATTATGGGGAATATAGGCAAGCGGGTAAATGCCTTCGCTATGGTTATGTTGGATGTAATCGTGATCGACTTTGACCGCTTTTTGATTGGCGGTAATGGCTTTTTGATAGTGCCCGGTTCGTATATATATATGAGCAGGCATATGTACCAAGTGTCCTGCTCCAGGAACCAAATCACTTAACCGGTCTGCACTGGGAAGTGCACGTTCAGGGTCGTTGGATGCTTCCACCGCATGAATGTAAAGATGGTTAGCACCGGGATGAAGCGGTGCGTATTCCAAAATGGTTTCTAAGGTGGCTACGATTTCAGCCGTCCAAGGTTTTGCACTTCCTTCATCTGTCCAGTAATCCCACGGGTGTTGATTCATCAACGCGTCAGCGAGCAAGGTCCCGGAATCTGGATCATTGGGATAGGAACGTACAACATCCCGCATAGAATCAGCGTAAGCTCTATCCAGTTGAGATCTGTCTTTAACGGGGATGGAGGCGTAGCGTTGTCTCAAGGCTTTTATCAGGGCTTGTTCTTTCCCTGTTGCATTGTCGGATAACGCCAAAGCTTGCTGTACAGCCTGGAAGGCATTTGGTACCGCTTTACCATCCATCGCCGCATTGATATTGGGTCCTAAAACAAAGGCGATCCCCCAGTAACACATGGGACATTCTGGATCGATCCGGCTTGCCGCTCTGAATGAGCGTTCGGATTCCCGATGATTAAATGCGTAGGCTAAAATTAAGCCCTGATTAAAATAACGTTGGGC
>CAZZET010000121.1:1689-6146 GCA_964653275.1 uncultured Methylococcales bacterium | reverse complement strand
GATGACAATCGGTGTTTGCGGGACGTCGCTACCAAATTGACCCCCAGAACCGGTTTGAATCTTAGCCATATCGTCGACTACATCCATTCCTTCTGTGACTTCACCGAATACAGTGTAACCCCAACCCTGAGATGTCTGGCTCTTAAAATTCAAAAATGAATTATCCTTATAGTTAATGAAAAATTGGGCAGTGGCAGAATGTGGGTCAGACGTGCGGGCCATAGCAATTGTTCCACGGTTATTTTTCAGGCCATTGTCGGCTTCATTTCTAATTTGGCCTTTGACGGATTTTTGTTTGTAGTCTTTTGTAAAACCTCCACCTTGCGCCATAAACCCTTTGATGACTCGATGGAAAATGGTACCGTCGTAGAAACCATCGTTAACGTAGCTGATAAAATTTTCCGTTGTTTTGGGCGCTTTTTCAGGATCTAATTTAATAATGATATCGCCAAGGGAGGTTTCCAGCTTGACTGTTGGTGTGTTGGGTTCCAATGCTTTGGTTTCCGTTGCAGATAAAATTGGGCTCAAGAAAATAAGGATCAAACTGAATAAAAATTGTTTTCGCATGACCAGGACCTTGAATGAAAATAAAGAGCAGATTCTAAGGTTTTTGCAGACAATTAGAAAGTTAAATTAGTTTTGATTTTAGGATGGTTTCCGTTACCATCCGGTGCCTAAAAAAAGCAGCGAATAGACTGACACCAAATTTATGTTAAACATTTACAACAGTTTGACCCGCAAAAAAGAAGTCTTCAAACCCATAAATGCTGGAAAAGTGCGGATTTATGTCTGCGGCATGACGGTTTATGATTATTGTCATCTCGGCCATGCACGAGTAATGGTTGTGTTTGATGTGGTGGCGCGTTATTTCCGCTATTTGAAATACGATCTGACATATGTTCGAAATATTACCGATGTGGATGATAAAATTATCGTACGAGCCAATGAAAATGGCGAATCGATAGTCGAATTGACCGAGCGGTATATCGAGGCGATGCATGAAGATGAAAGGGAGTTAAACGTATTGCCGCCGGATATTGAACCGCGGGCAACCCAATCGATGGATAGCATTATTTCCATGATTTCGGAGCTGATAAAAAAAAGCTATGCGTACCTTGGCAAAAATGGCGATGTTTTTTATTCGGTTTCCAAGTTTGATTGTTATGGGGATTTATCGGGTAAGAATACTGATGAACTCCGTGCAGGAGAACGGGTAAATATTGATCAAGCGAAACAAGACCCCTTAGACTTTGTACTATGGAAAAAGGCAAAGCTTGGGGAGCCTGCCTGGGAATCGCCTTGGGGAATGGGGCGTCCTGGTTGGCATATAGAATGTTCGGCCATGTCAACATATTGCTTGGGTAACCATTTTGACATTCATGGTGGGGGTATGGATTTGCAATTTCCTCATCACGAAAATGAAATTGCGCAAGCGGAAGCCGCAACCGGTGAAAAGTTCGTTAACTTTTGGATGCATAACGGATTCGTGCGTATCAATGAAGAAAAGATGTCAAAATCATTGGGTAACTTTTTTACCGTCCGCGAAGTTACCAAGCAATACCGGCCTGAAGTAGTGCGTATGTTTATCCTTGGTAGTCATTACCGTAGTCCACTAAATTATTCTGATGAACAACTGGATGAAGCAGCGACAGCGCTGACCCGCCTTTACACAGCATTACGTGGGTTGAGCCCTAATTTAGATGAAACAGAACTAGGGGCAACTTTTAAAAAACGGTTTGAAGAAGCCATGTCGGATGATTTTAATACGGCTGTTGCTCTTTCTGTTCTTTTCGATATAGCGCGCGAAATCAACCGCCAAAAAGCGAATCATTCTTCACTGGCTGCATCACTTGCGGGTAAGCTTAAGTTTTTAGGGGGAATCCTTGGGATTTTAGGGGATAATCCAGAGGATTTTCTTAAGTACACCGATGGCCGAAGAACGCATGAACTGACAGACGAAAATATTGCCAGTCTTATACAACAGCGGTTAGATGCTAAGAAAAGCAAAGATTGGTCCCAAGCGGACCGTATTCGCGATGAGCTAAAGGTGCACGGTGTGATATTGGAAGACGTCCCAGGGGGGACGAATTGGCGGAGAGAATAGTTCAGTACTCCGTCAAAATAACTCTTGACAGAGTACTGATGGGAATACCAAGATACAATCTGCTTGGGACGGTGTGGAATTAGAAATCAGTATTCACGAATAGTCTCTGAGGATGCATCCGGTATCTGAATTAGTTAAAGTTTAAGCTTATACAAATTATTTCATTTTTGTTACGCCATTTCTTTCGCCAATGCAAAAACTTCCTCGGCATCGAAAACTTGATCGTTGGCTTCGAATAACTTAGCAATGCACGCTCTGTGGACCGCTAGTTTCAAGGTTCCGAAGCCGATAGCACCCCATATAATTTTACCGTTTCGTTCTTTGCCCCGATCCATCATGTCGGTACCGTCTATTCCAAGTGGTAGTGTGGCGTTTGCATCGGCTATTAACTCGATATTTGGATTGTCTCGCCAATGGTGAGCTTCCAATAGCTTTGCTCCTGCGGCACCCGCAGCGAATACAATCTGGGCATTTTTTACCGCTTCTCCGCGCGTATCATTGTCCGGTGCGCCGATGCCGGTCGCATCGACTCCAAATCTTTCCTTTATATCAAAGCAAGCTTGTTCAGCACGATCAAAAGTTCTGGACGTAATAGATACCTCTGCACCTTCTTTTGCAAGCATTATCGCTGCACGAAGGCCGACTGGGCCAGTGCCTGCCAAAACCACTGCTTTTTTCCCGGCTAATGTTCCACTTGTTCCCAACTTTGCGACACCTGCAGCAGCTGTGGTATTGCTGCCGTTACTATCAAGCATGACAGAAACACGAAAGTCATAAAAAAACATTTTCTGTACCGCTTTAAATAAATTCTGTCCCGCAACCATATTGCCACCCCCAACGAAAATAGCGGTAAACTTCTTTTCTTTAGGTGGTCGGGTGAAAATGGCGCCTTCTACTAGCGACCCGACATTATCAGGGTTTAATCCTCCATGACCGATTACATGATCAGCTCCACCATCGTAGGCTACTACGGTATCAAATACGGAAGGATTTGGATCGGTGTCAAATTGAAACAAAAGTTTTTTCATGAGTGTTAACCTAAAATAGGATGAGTTTTTGGTAACTGCCTAGTTCACCAGTATTTTGCTTCGTGCGAGTGTCATGAAATGCCTATGGGTACATGTAAACTCCACGTAGTTCTATAGTTTTTAAACAAAATAGAAGCAATAAGAACTGTTACATAATTTTACAAAAATGTTCGAATGGTTAAATGCTTTAAAGTATGTTCCTAATAGTATCTCCCAAATTAACGTATTTAGATTTTTTCTACAAATCAATGGATTTTATGCCTTTGCGACAAAGGTCTTTATCATTATAATTGGCCCTTTACGAAAAAAACTAGGGAGACTCGATGATAAAACAACAATCTGTTCAAGTATTTCTTAATGATCTTGCAAGCAAATCTTCGACTCCTGGTGGAGGAGGAGCAGCAGCGATCATGGGGGCTATGGGAGCCGCTTTGATTAGCATGGTTTGCAATCTAACAATTGGAAAAAAGAAATATGAAGAAGTCGAGGCAGAACTCAAGGAGGTCTTGATTCAATCGGAGGATTTGAGAGCTAAGTTAACCGATGCAATTCAAGCCGATGTGCAAGTATTTGACCGTGTTATGGGTTCGTATGGAATGCCGAAGGGTACCGATGAACAAAAGGCGGCGCGAAGCATGGAAATCCAAGCAGCACTCAAAGAAGCAACCGATGTTCCTTTGGAATGTGCCCGGCTATGTCGAGAAGTAGTTGATTTAAGCCGTGCCGTAGCCGAAAAAGGTAATCTTAATTTAGTGAGCGATGCAGGCGTTGCGGTACTGGCTGGCTATGCAGCATTGAAAAGCGCGGCGCTCAACGTCTACATAAATATCGGTGGTATCAAGGATGAGGCTTTTGCAGCAGATCGTCGAAATCAATTATTTGCCCTGATCGATGGTTGTGGTTTTGAGACCGAAGATATTTACCAAATTGTTAAAAGTAAACTTTAATCCAGATCTGTAACGTTTATGTGGGTCGAGGTATAAGATCTTGGCCCTATATGAGGCTCAAGTCTTGGCCTCACTTTTACTAGGTTATGTGGATGATTTCTTGGCTGTTGTGGAGTTAATAGTTTGTTTTATGTCATACTGAGGATACGGATTGTTGGATTCAATGCGACATGCGAAATATTTGACGTTTTGTTCAGAAGGAGGTAGGATGCCCGGGCTCCGCAGTCGGTGGTTGGGTTGCTGAGAAAAAGTAACGGGGTGTAGCGCAGCCTGGTAGCGCAATTGCTTTGGGAGCAATGGGTCGGGGGTTCGAATCCCTCCACCCCGACCAAATAATCTGTTTAAATTCAACAAGTTATTTGGCGGCCTTTACTTTTT
>CAZZET010000121.1:0-1589 GCA_964653275.1 uncultured Methylococcales bacterium | reverse complement strand
CCACTTTGGTCTAATTCTCTCTGTAAATTTCAATATTCTGTATGTTTCACTGTTAAGGTGTCTAGGAGGGTTTAATGCTTAATAAAATATTTGGCGGTATTGGCATACTTTTGGGCGGGATGATTCTTTCCAATTGGCTTTTATCGACGGGAGGTAACTTGGCCAATGTATATCAAGCAGGTCAGATGGGCCCAATTGTAGGCGGTGCGCTAATGTTTGTAGTTGGGCTGTATTTTTTCTTTAAGAAACCTACATCGAAAAATACAGATAGCGGCGAAAAGGTATCCTAACCTCTCAATCTATCCACTGTTTTAATTCGTGTTGACCCATTTGGCATACGTTCGATAGGATGTTTCTAAGGTGTGGTTAGTTGTTTGGTCAAAAAGCTAGGTTCTAAGCTTGGCGAAAGACCAATCGCTACGCACCCAGTTAAGAAAATGTCAATGCGGGTCTGCGATACCTCACCGTGACGTTATGTAGTTTAAATGCGGAACCGGCAGCGATATTCTTAAGATGGTTGTAGAGAGGTGATGATGAAAATTGCTATAGGAGCCGACTCATATGGCTTCCCTCTGAAAGAAACCGTGAAGGATTATTTAGTTAACAAGGATTTTGAAGTTACAGACTTCGGAGTTGACAGGTCAGACGACGATAGGCCGTATTATAAGACTGCGGATGATATTGCAAGGCATGTAAGTAATAAAGAGTTCAATCGTGCAATCCTAGTTTGCGGAACGGGAATGGGGATGGCTATTGTCGCGAACAAACACCCTGGGATTTTCGCTGCGGTGTGTGAAACACCATTTGCTTCTGAGAAATCTCGTTCAATAAACAATTCCAATATTTTAACGCTTGGGGCTTTTATAACGACGAGTACGGTCGCAAATAAGATAGTAGATGTGTGGTTAAATACGGATTTTACCGAAGGGTGGGATACCTCAATCCAGGAGTGGTTGCTGAAGTCGATGGAGGATATATCCTCACTTGAACGCGACCAGTTTCGAGAAACGTAAAAGCGTGTCAGGAAGAACTGAACGTCAGATAGTCAAATAACCAACAAATAGTCCTTATCTCCGTGTTGGTTGGGTTGGGGGGTTAAGCTTGTTTAATATCTATTACTCGCATATTAAAGTCTGGTGGACGCTCATTTGCCCTTTGGAATCAGCTAGACTCCAATCATAGTAATAGCCTGAACCACTAGGTTTTATGGTAAGGCTAAAGTTTTCTTTTACAGAATAACCCGTCCAGTCTAAACGCCAATCTAGCCCCTTTCGGTATAAGTCCGCGGAATAGCCGGAACCATCAGGAAAAATTATTTTTGCATTGGGAACGGATTCAGCTGCTTCAATGTTGTACTTCCTAATACTTAATACAAACTGACCGTTGTTAACTCCACCAAATTGTCTACACCTAAAGGCAATTGGCCATTCGGATTTTAATATCTTAAAATCACCGCCCGATACATATTTGCCGTATAAATAATCGCCATTTGAAGCACTTGTCACAGACGAAATAGGTATTAATAACACCATAAAGGCTAGAATAATTTTAAGTCGAATCGACAATATATTCATTTTGTTGGTACTTTT
>CAZZET010000120.1:4906-6491 GCA_964653275.1 uncultured Methylococcales bacterium | reverse complement strand
ATAGTTCCGCACTTGGTATGCTACTGGTTTTACGCGATAAAGTAGGGGGTCAGAAAGATCAAGTTAAAATCGTCAATATTAAACCAGACGTCAAAAAAATCTTGACGATTGCTAATTTCGGGCAGTTGTTTGCAATCGCCTGAATACGGATGGTGTAGAATTTGGATTCCCGAATGTTAGAGGAATCTGAGTACGCCTCTCCAAATGCGGAGGATTTAATAACCAAAATACTTTTCGCCGATGATGACCTCTCTCAGCGTAAGATGTTTGGTAAGATACTTTCGAGACAAAATTTCACGGTCATAGAAGCTGCTGATGGCTGTGAAGTATTGGAGCTTTTTCATCGGGAACAACCCGATTTGCTAATCCTCGATATTAACATGCCAAATATGGGTGGCACCGAGGCAGCGGTACAAATACAAAAGCAAATTGGTGACCAGTATATTCCTATAATTTTTATCACCGGATTTCGAAGCGATAATGATCTTCAGCAGTGTATTGATGCTGGTGGAGATGATTTTATTTTTAAGCCGCTAAACCCGATAATGCTCACGGCAAAGATCAATTCTTTGCTTCGGACAAAACAACTTTATCAAACTCAATATCGGCAGAAAGAAGCCCTATTTGCCTATCGGCAACAAATCGATCGGGAGCAGAAAGTTGCCCATGCGCTTTACGAGCGAATAATTCAAGCCAATTTTTACGATTCACTAAACCTTAAACATTCACTTTCGCCAATGGCTCTGTTCAATGGCGATATATTATTATCCACTTTGACTCCGGGAGGAAATCATTGTCTTCTGTTGGGCGATTTTACTGGCCATGGGTTATCGGCGTCGATTGGGGCCGGACCGACCGCAGAGATTTTTTATGGGATGGCGCGTAAAGGTTTTGGAATTCGAGAAATACTTACCGAAATTAATGGTAAATTGTACAAGATATTGCCGGTTGATATGTTTCTTGCGGCCTGCATTGTGGTGATCGATTCTGAATCCAAGACTATTAGTGTGAGTACAGGTGCTCTGCCCGACCACTATTTGAGTGTAGCGAAAACAGGCGCAATCCAGGCTATTAAATCCAAGAATCTTCCTCTTGGAATTGTAAAGTATGAACACTTTCATCCCGAGGTTCAGCATTTTGAGGTAGGGGTTAATGATCGTTTGATCTTGTTTACAGATGGGTTGGTGGAAGCTGAAAATGAAAAAGGCGAGCCTTTCGGATTGGGCGGTGTAGAGGAAAGTTTGAGGTCTCCCCTCAAAAAAACCGATTGCTACTGTGAGATATTAAAAGATCAACTTGATGCTCATTATAATGGTTTGGACCAACAGGATGATGTGACTATTGTCGAGTTTGTTTGTGATTTTGCTTTGATGTCGAGTCAAAAAAAATACGAGAGGAAAAAGGACGTTACCGTAAATCCCTCAAAATGGAGCACATCCATGGAGTTTGATGCATCCGCATTGCGTATATTTAATCCTGTTCCTACGATAATCCACAATCTGGTGGAAATCCAGGGTTTGCAGGATTTTCGTGAGCACTTATTTTTAATCGTTACTGAACTTTTTACTAATGCCCTCGATTACGG
>CAZZET010000120.1:0-4806 GCA_964653275.1 uncultured Methylococcales bacterium | reverse complement strand
CTAGCGATAGCTGAATGCGTTGGGAGATTTGAATACAACTTATAAACCATAAACTGTGATTATATTTTCTAAGTTTCGATGAAATTTTGTAAGAAATATTTATTTGTTGTTTTAACACTTTGCTTCAATGACGTACAAGCTGAGATATATTTTTGGAAGGATGCCCAGGGAATAAGTCACTACTCTGATCGGGCTCCGGTTGGTTCCAACCCGATTACAGTTGACCCAGGTTTTGCATATTACCGGATTAAAAAAGTGTTTGATGGCGATACTGTACTGCTTGACGATGGGGAAAAGGTTCGTCTCCTAGGAATAAATACACCGGAAATCGGGGATGCGGACAGCAAGGAAGAACCTATGGCTAAGGAAGCTAAACTATATCTTCAATCGTTGATCGAAGGCAAAAAAATACGGTTGGAAACCGACGCTGTAGAATATGACAAGTATCAACGAAGATTGGCTCATTTGTTTTCTGAAAATGGCGATCATTTAAATTTAAAATTGGTGGAGCAAGGTTTTGCCACGGTCAATATTCATCCGCCCAATCTATTGCATTTCGAGCGTTTGATGCAAGCTCAGCAGGTTGCGGAAAAACAAAAAATTGGTATTTGGAATGAGGCCGATTATCAACCAAGACCGATCGAACAGATTAGCCAAACAAAGGGACGAGGATGGCAACGGTTAGTTGGTAAACCTCACACGATTAAAGAAGGACGAAAATATACCCGATTGCAGTTTAGCGATAGTATTAATGTTCGAATTTCGAAGGATAATTTAACTTATTTTCCTGATTTACACAGTTACTTGGACAAAGAAGTGGAAGTACGTGGATGGATATCGAAGCGAAAAGACAAATTTTCTATTCTAATTAAGCATCCGAGTGCTTTGGTAAAAAGCCCAACGCTTATCCAATAACGCGGCGATACCCAAAAGGATTTCACGATTTACAACGACATAAGCCCTGCAAAGGGTTGTACTATCACGTAATCATCCAGCTCTACGGATGTGCTGTCGTGTGGAAGGATAATAAAGCAGTTAGCAAGGCTCATAGAGGTGAGTATACCCGCTCCTTGTTTTCCTGTTGTGCGTACGGATAATTCTCCATTCTCTTCTTGTTCTAAGATACCCCGTTGAAATTCAGTTCGGCCAGGTAATTTTCTGATTCGCTCGATTGCTCGCGCTCTGAATTTTGGAACAGGGGGCGCGTTGTTTATACCCATTAATTTTCTGAGAGCGGGGAGTACAAATTGGTAAAAGGTCACCAGGACAGCGACCGGGTTTCCGGGCAATCCAAAGAAGATTGTACCATTCAGATTTCCGAAAGCGAGGGGACGTCCTGGCTTGATGGCGACTTTCCAGAATTCAACAGTCCCCAAGTTTGCCAACACATCTTTGACGTAGTCGGCCTCACCTACCGATACGCCGCCTGAGGTGATAATCATGTCGACATCGGCAGCGATGTTATTGAGCGCATTTTGGAGTGATGCTTCTTCGTCGGGGACAATACCCAGGTCGATGATGTCGACCTCAAAGCGTTTAAGTGCACTAGACAAGGTAAAACGGTTGCTATCGTATATTCCTCCGGAAGGCAAAGCATCACCGATGTCGTATATTTCATCGCCTGTAGAGAAGATAGCAATACGAGGTTTTCTTTTTACCTTGATTTCACTTATACCAAGCGAACCAACAATACCGACATCGGCTGGCGTGAAAAATTTACCAGGCTCCAGGACTACACTGCCTTCTTTAATGTCTTCTCCAGCAATTCGAATATTTTGACCGATTCTGTGGCGAGCATCGATGTGGATAAATTCACCATCCAATTGAACATGTTCCTGCATAATTACTGTGTCAGCACCTTCGGGTATTTCGGCACCGGTCATAATACGAATACATTCTCTTGGTCCTAGGATTTGATCATAAGGCGTGCCGGCTAGAGCTCTGCCAGTAATTGGAATTTTTACCGTGACTCCGGGTGCAGGTAGCGATTCAGAATTAAGCGCGTAGCCGTCGACTGCTGCATTAGTGTGCGCCGGTACGTTCAAGCCTGAGACGATTATTTGATCTAATACCCGACCGATAGAATTTATTGTTGGAATTTGTTCGTAGCCTGAAACAGCATCGAATGAATAGAGGATTTGCCCTATAGCCCCATCGACGGTCAACGATCCATAAATTGATTCGGGGTCATCGCAGGCGGGTTGCGATGGAATAAAAGTCTCGTTCATAAACAGGTATTCATTTAGAATTTGTGGTTCAAAATAGCATTTAAATGTATCTCGTGCTACAAGCGTTCATTTACCGTGAACGGCTACCATTATTTAATCATTCTTTCGGCTGTATCGGTCTGACCTTGATTATCCACCCAACTTATTTTGATGCGACCTCCGGGTTGGCCACCTTTAAAATGGAAGGAAAAGTAGGGATCTTTAGAAATGCCAGTTCCAAGAGAACAGCTGGCTATTTCCTGGTCGTTATATTCGATAGTGACCCGTTTTATAAACTGGGCAGGAATCACTTTTCCGGTAACTTTGTCTTTATTTCGCCCTGTTTCCATTGGGTGGGCGATGAGCGTTCGGATTCGAGTGATGCCGTTTTTGGACTTGAGTCGAATTTTTATACTGGACATGAATATTTTCAGTCTTGCTAGCAGCCACCTATTGCAACGGAAACCTGTTTTTGTGTTGAATAAAGTTTTCCATTTGCTCTGGCTATAACCGTGACATGACCTGTGTCCGCCATTCTAATGCGCGTACGCACAAACACTTCCATATTTGGGCTTAACTCGAAATCGGCGATCAAAGGTCGTGGATTTTGTGCGACAAAAATGACAATTCTGTCGATTTGCCGCAGTGTACTGGTGATCGTCAATGGAACAACCGCTCCATCTTGGGCAATTCCCGGAATTTTGAGTTTAATACGTTTGGTCTTGGTTGTTTTGTTTTGCTGAAACAGATTAAGCAAAACATCGTTTAATTTATTGGAGTGAAACGCTTTTTCCGGCCAGGCGGCTTCGGCTGCTCGCGTAAATATCAGTCCAAATTTCGCAACGATGCTCAAACAGAATGCAGAGCAAGCGGTTTTAAGGAAGTTTCTTCTACTACTTACCATGATTTTCTGCCGAATTTTATACTCTCTGCACCTGAACTATCAATATATAGGACATACACTTTTGCAGATGCCAGCGTAAGAAAACCCTGATATAGACATTGTTTTGTTACCTGGCCTTTGATCCAAAACCCTCAACCCTAAAAGTCGAAATTCCCTGGGTGAAGAGCATATGATCGAATGAGGGACATTTATTTGACATGATTTCCGGTAAATAGCTCCTTAAATTGCCTTGCTGCTTGTTCAGGATTTTTTCGGCCACAAACGGCATCGATCACAGCCAAAAGGTCTGCACCAGCATTAAGCAGAATTCTGCCATTGTCCAAGGTAATGCCCCCGATCGCAACTACTGGGATATGTATATGGACTTGCTTCAGCACATCTAGATTT
Source organism: uncultured Methylococcales bacterium (assembly GCA_964653275.1). GTDB lineage: Bacteria > Pseudomonadota > Gammaproteobacteria > Methylococcales. Next base: position 1,308 of record CAZZET010000120.1, on the reverse strand, counting down.
GCGAATGGCGCTTCGGGTTTGGATTTAGACGGGAAAAAGCGGCCAAATGCGACATAAGTAGCCCCTAAATGTTGAGCGGCTTTAGCTTTTTCCAACGAAGAGTAGCACGATATGCCGACGATTGAATCTGAGCCGAGAAGGTGTTTTGCATTATCGAAACTGTGATCATCTTTTCCGAGATGGACTCCATCGGCTCCGATGTGGGCAGCCAATTCGATATCGTCATTAACAATGAACGGTATGTTGGATTGGTGGCAAAGGGAAGATAATGCGCACGCTATGCTAATCGGAAAACGGCGATTTTTATCACGATACTGTATTACCTTAGCGCCTCCACGAATCGCAGCGGAAACCGAGTCAATGGTTTGTTGGGGAGTTAAACCTTCCGTTTTGGTAATTGCGTAAAGGCCTGATGACGGAAATTTCAATTTCGATGATCAGGAGTCTGCCGAAAGATGGGTGTTCCACCCGGTTTGTTAATTTCGAATTGTTTTTGGGACAACCGATCTGGAACGTATTGACCTTTGCCCGGTTGGTAACCATTTTTTAAGGTCTTCCAGGTATAATTTTGGGCGTGTTGTACTGCGGAACGAGCGTCAAAACCCCAGGCCATATACCCGGCAACGCTGGCGGCCAATGTACATCCGGAACCATGATAGCTGTGTGGCAATCGTTCCCAGCTAGAAGAATCGGTTTTGTTTTTTGACGAATAATATCGGTTGACTACGGCCGATTCGTTTTCGTGAGTACCAGTGATCAATACATTTGTACAACCCAGTGCCAGTAGAGATTGACCGCAGGCATCCAGGCTTTTTCGGTTTGATGATAAAATGCGTGCCTCATCGCTGTTTGGTGTCAAAAGGGTTGTGAGCGGGAACAATCGCTCTTGCATGGTACTGATCAATTCTAAATCCGCTAATCGATTGCCGCCGCCAGCAGCCAATACGGGATCGAAAATGACTGGGGCCATCGGACACTGCATTAAACAATCCGATATCGCTATGGCAATACTCGAATGACCGATAAGACCAATTTTTATGGTATCGATGGAGAAATCGTTAAATAGAGTTTTTATCTGGGCGCTAATTTGCCGGGAATTTTGGGGGTAAATACTAATGACATTTTGTGTGTCCTGGTCGGTTAAGGCAGTGATAACACTACAGGTGTGGCAATCCAGTGTGGCAAGGGTTTCGATATCCGCTTGGATTCCAGCACCACCACTCGGGTCGTGCCCTGAAATTGTTAATACCACGGGTTTTTTTTGATTCATTAGGGATGTGATGTTTTTTTCTCAGGGGAATAGCTAGT
>CAZZET010000119.1:0-6598 GCA_964653275.1 uncultured Methylococcales bacterium | reverse complement strand
CAACTAAGAAAGATTAAACCCGTGATCCCCATCACATACTTGGCTTCATGTCTGAAGTCTGGTTGTTCTGAGTGAAAACTATTTGCAATAATGACTATTCGCTATATTACGGGTAGTCCTACAACCGCTAATGTATCTTCTCCAACACCCCCTCAAGCTCCTCTAAGCTCGAGTAGTTGATAACAAGACGTCCCTTTCCATTCTGTGCATGTTGAATTTTAACCGGAGCGCCCAGTTTCCCTGAAAGCTCGGATTGCAGTCGTTCAATATCCGGATCTTTGACGATAATTTGTTCAACCTTATTCGATCGTAAATCCTGGACGAGTTTTTCGGTAACCCGTACAGTCATGTTTTTGGCCAATACTTTTTTTGCTGCCTCGCTTTGTTGATCCAGCTCTAACCCTAAAAGTGCACGAGCATGACCCATTTCGATTTTGCCGCTACTCAGTAATTGTTTAACGTCAATGTGGAGATCATTCAATCGCAGTAAATTTGTCACACTGACACGGGATTTCCCAACCGCATCGGCAATTTGCTGGTGGGACATCTCAAATTCTTTGGCCAATCGTTTTAGAGCTTCTGCTTGATCCATGGAATTTAGATCTTCACGTTGGATATTTTCAATTAGTCCGATTGCCATTGCGGCTTGGTCGTTAACTCTTTTTTCGACAACTGGGACTTCGTGTAATCCTGCCATTTGTGCAGCGCGCCACCGGCGCTCTCCAGCAATAATTTCATACATATTGTCTTCAACTGGGCGCACGACAATGGGCTGTACCAATCCCTGGGCACTAATTGAGTCAGCTAATTCCTGCAAACGATCCGGGTCTATGTCTTTGCGTGGTTGATATCGACCTCTCTGCAAAAGTTCTACAGCAATGGTCTTCAATTTTTCCCCTTTGGGCTCTAATTCAATATCCCCGAGTAAGGCGTCCAAACCTCGACCCAATCCACGAACTTTTTTTGCCATGTTTGAAATATTTATTTATTACACTGGGTGCGTGACAACAATGCGGATTTAGTTATTGCTGAAATTCGACTCTTTTTCATCTCTGCGCACAATTTCGCTAGCCAACGCCAAATATGCCAAAGCTCCCTTTGACGATTTATCATAATGAATAACCGGCATTCCGTGGCTTGGTGCTTCCGCGAGGCGGATGTTACGTGGGATAAACGTGCGGAATACTTTGTCGTTGAAATGCCGAACAAGCTCTTCCGAAACTTCTCGCGTCAGTCGACTACGGCCATCATACATGGTACGCAATACACCTTCCAATTTTAACTTAGGATTAATCCGCTCTTGGATATTAGATAGTGTGTCCATTAGGGCTGAAAGTCCTTCTAAGGCAAAATACTCACACTGCATAGGTATTAGGAGGGTATCGGCGGCAACCAAGGCGTTTAGCGTTAGCATATTAAGCGAAGGTGGACAATCGATGATGATATATTCGTACTGATCTTTATGCTGTCGCACCATTTCTGAGAGTCGACCCTCCCTTCCTTTTTGGATGCTAAGCAATTCGACTTCTGCTGCAGTCAAATCCGAATTTGCGGGAATTATATCTAGATTCAATTGTTTAAGATTGACCACGACCTCATCAAAGTTGACCTCATTCAGCAAAAGATCACAACAGGAAACATTTAATTTGGCTTTATCATGGCCGCAACCCATTGTGGCATTACCTTGGGGGTCCATATCGATGAGCAATACCCGATGTTTTGTTGCGGCTAATGATGCTGAAAGATTTACGCTGGTTGTCGTTTTCCCAACCCCTCCTTTTTGGTTCGCGACCGCGATTATTTTACCCATACTCTCTAGCTTAACAAATTAGACGTCATTCAGGGAGTCAACGTTACCAAATGACGTTCAGCATTGATACCTGGTACATCTAGAGTTCGGAGGGTATATTCGTTATGCGCAAATTGTTTTAGCTCCTGGGCTGGAGACTTACCTTTCAACGCCAAAACCACACCACCGGTCCTAAGCAAGTGCCGGGTTTTCGCCAAGATCTCGGAAAGCGATGAAAATGCACGTGTAATCACTGCGTCCATTTTTTCTGTTAGTTCAATGTCTTCGACACGCCCATGGACAATGGTGACGTTTTTCAACTTTAGTTCAATCGCAACTTGTTGGACGAATCGGGTTTTCTTTGAATCGCAATCAATGAGATAAAATTGTTTTTCTTCACTCATCAAGGCGAGTGGAATACCCGGTATGCCTGCACCCGTTCCAACGTCCGCTACACACTTTCCTGAGAGATGTTTATGGACAGCCAAGCTATCGAGTAGATGAAGCCGTATCATTTCTAGTGGGTCCCGAATAGCTGATAGGTTATAAACTTGGTTCCATTTAGCTAACAATTTTTGGAATTGAAGTAGATTTTTGATGGTTTGTTTTTCAGCGTAAAGTTCCAACGCTTGAAATCCATCGATTAATACCTGTTCACACTGGTCCACTGCAATCAGCCATTTATGCTCGTTTTGTGGTAGCTTTTGAGCCTAACCTCATTTCACTCCGGAGCAGCCTTATAGAAAGTTATTTTGATTAATAAACCTGGCGTTTTTCCTTGTGAAAAAGCAGAGCAAAGGCAATCTGAATAGTTTGCTTTGGAGGCGAATATTGACATTTTTTTGGATATAATCAGTAAATCCTACTGCTGGGAATAGTTGCTTTTTTTTAAATGAACCAACAAAAGGGAGATCGCGGCCGGTGTCATCCCTGGGATACGAGCTGCCTGACCTAATGTATTGGGAAGCTGCCGATTTAATTTTTCACTCACTTCCTTGGATAAACCCACAACATTGTTGTAATCCAGATGTTTCGGTAATCCCAAGCCCTCATAACGCGAAGCGCGTTCAATCTCGCATTGTTGCCGCTGTATATAACCCGCATACTTGGCCTGGATTTCTACCTGTTCATAAATGTGGACATCATCGGGTTGTTGCAACGCAGTCAAAAATTGCTCCAATTGCTTGATGCTAACTTCGGGGCGACGCAACAAATCCAATAGATTGGTTTCCCGTAGTAACGGCGATTTTAAAAATTTATTGACCGATTCTGCCTCAGATGACCCTAGTCGGACCCAAAATTTACTCAAATCGGACTGAAGTTGCTCTACGTGTTTTCGTTTGTGGGCAAAGGCTGTCCAGCGCGTATCGTCAACGAGTCCCAAATCCCGTCCTTTTTCAGTCAATCGCAGATCAGCGTTATCCTCCCGAAGCATTAACCGATATTCGGCACGACTCGTAAACATGCGATAGGGTTCTTGTGTGCCGCGGGTAATTAAATCGTCAATCATAACCCCGATGTATGCCTCGTGCCTTTGTGGGCACCATGATTCTTTATCTTGGGCTTTCCGTGCTGAATTGAGCCCTGCAATAAGACCCTGAGCCGCAGCTTCTTCATATCCTGTTGTGCCGTTAATCTGGCCAGCAAAAAACAAACCTTCCATGAATTTTGTTTCAAGGGATGTTCTTAAATCTCTGGGGTCGAAAAAATCGTATTCGATGGCGTATCCGGGTCGCGTGATATGGGCATTTTCAAAGCCTCGAATCGATTGAATAAACTCGCATTGAATATCAAAGGGTAGACTGGTCGAAACGCCATTGGGATAGATTTCGTGGGTATTTAATCCTTCGGGTTCCACGAAAATCTGATGCGATTCTTTATCACTAAAACGTACAATTTTATCTTCAATAGAAGGGCAGTAGCGAGGGCCTGCACCATCGATTGCACCGGTATACATGGGGGAACGGTCCATACCAGAACGAATAATATCGTGAGTCCGGCCATTTGTACGTGTAATGTAACAGGGGATTTGTTTAGGATGGTCATTAGTTTGACCCAAAAATGAGAAGGCTGGCACCGGTATGTCGCCGGGCTGTTTGTCCATGTGATTAAAATCGACAGTACGACCATCAATGCGCGGCGGGGTCCCGGTTTTCAATCGATTCACTCGGAATGGAAACTCCCTAAGTCTGTTGGCTAAGGCAGTCGAGGGTGCATCACCGGCCCTGCCACCAGCGTAATTCTCCAAGCCAATATGAATGATTCCTCCCAAGAAGGTGCCTACAGTGAGGACAACAGAACGCGCCTTAAATTTTAAACCCATCTGGGTAACCACACCCGCAACCCGATCATTCTCAACAATCAGATCCGAGACAGTTTGTTGAAAAATACACAGATTGTCCTGATTTTCTAAAACCTCACGTACTCTACTCCGGTAGAGTGACCGGTCGGCTTGTGCCCGGGTCGCTCTGACTGCGGGCCCTTTACTGGCATTGAGAATTCGGAATTGAATGCCTGCTCGGTCAATTGCTCGCGCCATCAATCCACCCAGGGCATCAATTTCTTTGACGAGGTGGCCTTTACCAATCCCTCCAATCGCGGGATTGCAGCTCATCTGTCCTAGAGTTTCGATATTCTGCGTTAACAAAAGGGTGCGGACCCCGATTCTGGCAGCGGCCAGAGCAGCTTCGGTTCCAGCGTGACCTCCACCAACCACAATGACATCAAAATTATTTGAAAGGTCCATAAATTAGGCTATTACTGCACCGATGATTGCGCCGAGTAGAAGAGGTCCAACATTAGCGAGGGCAAAAGTCACGCCGCCAGCAGCAGCGACTACACCGATCACCGGTAGTCCGCTGACAAAAGAAGCCAAAAAGAACAAACCAATCCCAAATAGCAACCCTGGTAAGAACACAGCCAGTAACGCGGATCCAACACCACCAGCTTTTGTTCCTCCAACAATTCCAGCAATTAATGGTCCTATAAAAGGTAACCAGAATAACAGCAATGAGACGATAAACATCCAAAGCATCGCACTCATAATGTTGCCATCTTGGTCGTTTGACAATTCTAAATCCCCCTTATAAATTCAGAAATGTGCGCACAATCGATAATTATTTTTTCCTTCGCATTTAACTTGATACATTGCGTTGTCGGCCATTCGAATCAATTCGTCCAATTTGTTGCCGTGATTGGGGTAAAATGCAATACCAAGACTTACGCCAAGGTCTAAATTACTTTCGATATCAAAATGGGTTTTTGACACTTCGGCAATAATTCTTTTAGCGACATTTTCCACTTCGGCTAAAGTGCGAAAATCAACCATTAGAATAACGAATTCATCCCCCCCTAATCTAACTACAGTGTCGGCCCTTCTCACGCAATTTTCGATGCGGTTGGCAACTTCACAGAGCAGATGATCACCTGTCTCGTGTCCGAAGGTATCATTGATGACTTTAAAACCATCTAGATCGGCAAATATTAGCGCTATTTTTGATCGATTTCTGCGTGCTGTAGCCTTTTCCTTTCGGTACAATTCTTCGAGTAACCGCCGATTAGGTAGTTTCGTCAAGGGATCGTGAAGAGCGAGTTTTTTTATTTTTTCTTCTGAGGTTTTACTACTGGTAATATCTTGGCTGGTACCGACCACCCGCACTACTTTACCTTCGTTATCCCATTTTACAATCCGACCCCTGTCCACAAACCATCTCCATCTCCCCTTTTTGGTTCGAAGCCGATATTCAACTTCAAACGAATTTTTTCCTGATTTTTCGCATTTTTCAAAAACGCTTGAAACACGTTCTTTATCAGCGGGATGGACTAACTCTCTTAGAGATAGAAAATCTGATCCAATCTCATCGGGGCCATAGCCCATGATTGATCCCCAATTTTTGTTGATTTCTGAGAATCCTGTTTTTAAATTAATCGCCCACACACCAACGCCCGTTCCATCCAATGCCAATTGCAATCTTTCCTGGCTCTTGCCTAAGGCTCTTTCCGTTTTCTTGAGATGTGTATTTTCCTGCCTCAGTTTTTCTAGCATCTCTCTGAGAGACTGGTTTTCTGTCTCCAAAGCTTGTGTTTTCGCGTTTTTCAGTATCATTATTTTGAATAAAATGGAGCAAATCCACCCATATTTAAAAAAATTTCATATCATAAAAAGCCGCAGTGGTAATTGTAACACTTTCCAGATCTTGTTACCCACTTTCCCTGTTATAAACTGGTGGTTGATTTTCCTTAAAGTTCAAAGAGTTTTTCGATATTTTGAAAAAAATTCTCATTTGAATTGATTGAAAAGAGCTGTATTCCCTTCCTTGGGAGCTATAGACATGAGCATAGCGTTTTACCCTGTAGTATCTCTTGCGTAGCATTGGGGACTGGGGGGGTACTTTTAATTTTGTATATTGTTGTGAAACTTGTTATCGGAATATACTAGCGTTTGTCGGATATTATGCTTTGGAAGAAGCATCAGTCAGTTCCCCAGCCAGTTTATTATCCCTACTCTATGACGCTGCCTTCTCTTTTTAGTCATGATTGCGTTGTTGTATTTCGACTCATTGAGCTGTGGGATTTCACCCAAAGCAATGTCAATTCCCGTATTAAATACTTTGACATTGCAGCAAAACAGTGAAGTTTGTATTAACTTCAGTAAGTTAGAGATATGGCTGGGATATTGCTTAATTATTCTTGTCATTGCAGAAAATTTTTCAACCGAAAGTAAATGGGGTGATTTGGCTAATCCGTGGTTTAGAGCTACTGCTAGTGCAATCCACGAATTGGTTTTGGACTTCCCTCAATAGAAAAAAC
>CAZZET010000118.1:0-6839 GCA_964653275.1 uncultured Methylococcales bacterium | reverse complement strand
TAGAGCTTTAGATCAGATGTGACACATAGGGTAACGCCTACAGCATTTGAATAGGGGATTACAACACGCGTTTATGACGCGAATAGACTTATAGCAAAGCTTAATGAGGTATGTGTAAGGCTCGATGATCGACCGCTAATGCCGCTTCATGGACTGATTCGGCGAGTGTCGGATGAGCATGGATCGTACGTGCGAGATCTTCTGAGCTTGCGGAAAACTCCATAGCCAGAACCGCTTCAGCGATCAGTTCAGAAGCGCGCGTACCGACAATATGAACACCCAATACTCGATCTGTTTGGGCATTAGCAATGATTTTAACCAGACCGGGGTGTTTGTCCATTACCAAAGCTCGGCTGTTAGCGTCGAATGGAAATACGCCAATATTGATATCCTCACCGGCGGCACGTAGCGCCTGCTCTGTTTGTCCTACCCAAGCGATTTCTGGTTCAGTATAAATGACACTTGGAATGAGGCGATAATCTAATTTAAATTCTTTGCCAGCGATATTTTCAGCGACCAACATTCCTTCTTCGATTCCTTTGTGAGCAAGCATAGGACCCTGGCATAGGTCACCGATTGCATACACACCGGGTAGATTTGTCATACCCTGTTCGTCGATATGAACGAAACCATTTTCATCCAATAAGAGGTCAGCCTCAGGAGCGAAAAGGTTGCCCGAATTCGGTTTGCGTCCTACGGCGACAATCAGTCGGTCCAATTGCAAGCGGTGGTTTCCATCTGTATCTTCGTATTGAAGCGAGATGTGTTTGGAGGTTTTTTTTGCACTCATTACTCGACATCCGAGACGAATATCTAATCCTTGGGCCTGATATTGTCGACATGCTTCGCGAGCAATATCTCGGTCAGCAATGGTAAGAAATTCCTCCTGTGCTTCTAACAGAATTACTTTGGATCCCAATCGACGCCAAATACTCCCTAATTCACATCCTACAATACCAGCGCCAATGATACCGAGCGTTTTGGGTACCGATGAAAAATTGAGTGCATCGGTTGAATCTACAATAAATTCCCCGTCGGTTGGTGCCGTTGAAATGTTTATGGGACTAGATCCTGCTGCGAGTATGATATTGTCGGAAGATATGATTTGTGTCGCTTCGGGACCGTTGGCCGATTTAATTTCAACCCGTTTTCCATCCAAGAGTTTTGCACTGCCATGAATCGTTTTGATGCCATTGGATTTAAATAAAAGAGCAATTTTATCGGTGAGACGGGAAATGACCTGATCTTTGTGACTGATCATCGCAGGCAAATCCAACTCAATTCCAGCTACCTTGATACCTTTATTTGCCAATCCTGATTTCACCGTATCGTATAGATCAGACGAATCTAATAGTGCTTTAGAGGGAATACAACCGGCGTTGATACAGGTTCCACCCAATGCAGCACTACCCTTTTTATCTTTCCAGTTATCGATACACACTGTGTCAAATCCTAATTGAGCGCACCGGATGGCAGCGATATATCCAGCAGGTCCTGCGCCAACTACGATGACGTCACTATGATTAACATTGGTAGCCATGGGTTGTTCCTTTACTACTTAAATATTTTAAAAGACCACACTCTAGATACTAAGGAGTAACCGTGCCGGATCTTCGAGGTATTCCTTTATAGATGAAAGGAACTGTACGGCTTCACGTCCATCAATAATGCGATGATCATAACTCAATGCTAAGTACATCATCGGACGAATTACAATTTCGTTGTTCTCTACAATGGGGCGGTCTTTTATTGCATGCATGCCGAGGATAGCACTTTGAGGTGGATTTAATATCGGTGTTGACATCATAGAACCGAAGGTGCCTCCATTGGTGATGGTGAATGTCCCGCCGGTAAGGTCATCGACGCTGATATTACCATCGCGTACTTTTTTACCGAATCCTGCAATCGCTTTTTCAATATTGGCGAAATCGAGTTGATCGGCGTCTCGAAGGATGGGAACGAGTAGCCCCCGTTCGGTGGATACAGCAATACCAACATCGTAGTACCCATGGTAGATAATATCTTCCTCGTCTACCGAAGCGTTAATAATAGGGAAACGCTTTAAAGCTTCTATACTCGCTTTGACAAAGAAAGACATAAATCCAAGTTTGATTTCGTGTTGGTTTTCAAAATGGGACTTATATTGATTTCTTAATGCGATAACACTATTTAGATTAACCTCATTAAAGGTTGTTAGCATTGCCGCGTTTTGCTGGGCTTGAAGCAACCGTTGGGCGACCCGGGCTCTTAGACGAGTCATGGGTACTCGCTGTTGAGGCCTGTTTTCACCAGGTTTAGTTAGAACGGGTGTTTTATTCTCGATAACATTTGCAGACTCAACCTGCGCGGAAGTAGTTTGTTTCGAATTATTGTTTTGTGTTTCCAGAAAATTCAATACATCAACCTTGGTCAACCGGCCGTCTCTGCCGGTCCCGATTATAGAAGATGGATTCAGATTATTTTCCTTGATAAGTCTTCGGACCGATGGGCTTAGGGTTGGCGCTTGCCTACCAATATTGGGAGAGCCATCTATTGCTGAAATTGGTTCCTCAGAACCATTTACATCAATTATAGCCAGCAATTGACCACTAGAAACCGTCGCACCATTGGGTTGGTCGATAGATTTTAATATTCCATTTTCAGGTGCCGGTACTTCTAACACGATCTTATCAGTTTCCAGATCGACCAAATTGTCATCCTTTTGCACACTATCACCCGGTTGTTTATGCCAAGCAACCAAAATGGCGTCCGCAACGGATTCAGGAAGATTAGGGACTAAAACTTCAATGGTCATAGCTGTGTTATTATCTCAAGTCTTTTCCAAATAAAGCGGTTGTAACCACCTTTTTCTATTGTTCAATTTGTTGATCGAATTGACCCATTGTGGGGTAGTCGATATTGATCGCCCAGCATAGCTTAATTTAACCTGTTTGCCCACCAGATCAACAAAACGGTAGTGTACTTGGTGATACGTCCCTTGATTTTGATGTTCTTTCTGACGCCGTGCATTTCCTCCCTAATTGGGATACGTAACTGATATTTTGTCCATTATTTCAATGGCAAAGGATGTAGTTGCCCTACATTTAAAGGAAGTCGATATGGAGGTTAAGGTGTGCTGTGCCCTCCAATTCATCAATTGATCGATAATGACTTTAAGATTGGAAAATTATTATTTAACGGTTCTAAGGGCGACGTTAAGAACAATTGGTATTCCGTTGTATAGGGTTGGCAAATTTTTCCACCATTTTTTTGGGGCGACCTTTAGGGATTGAAAAAATTATTTGTATAACTTTGCTAAAAAGGGAATGTTAGTGCCAGAGAACGTTTGATATTTTTCGACTGCCTCCGTATGGTTTAAGCATGGAGTTTTTTTCTGAGTCAAAAATTTTTGATGATCGATTGTCTTCAGTCAGAGTTTAGATCAAATATAATTTTGTTTCATCGATTCGATAAATCTCCTATAGTGTCGAAGTGCACATTTAAATGTTGAACTAGGTAAGAGATGCCGAGCAAGAAGATTGTTATAAAAATCAACTATAACCCAACTGGTTCTAACAATTTCTCAGAATCTGTAAGCGAAACAAAGGACTTTGCCGAATGGAATGTCAAACGAATTCTGGTTGCTTTGTTTTTGTTGGTGGGGGCGGGGATTCTAATATACTTTTGGTCTTGGGGTACATTTACCCAGGACGGTCAAAACTTCGCGACGAATAGTCAGACATCGGTTACGCCTGAATCACTTGAAATGTCTGGGCAATCCTCCGATTCAAATTCTCTTGATCGAGAACAAGAAAATGTTCTAAAGAAAGGAGTGACTGGGAATGACCAAGAACCCATTTTGGATTCGAAAAGGGTTCTTGTAGACTCAGGGCATTTAGCGATGAGTCAAAGGAAGCGGATAGATCGCGAAAACGCCGCGAAGGACCGCAAAAAATGGATTAGATCTCTGAAAATAAAGCGAGCTCAATTTACCAGTGACATAAAAAATAAAGAGCCCGTAGATAATTTAACGTCACCGTTTTTTGCCTTGCGCAAAGAAGCCTACAGTATTTATTTTTTTACCGAGTTAAAGCGGTTAAAAGGCGATACAGTAACTCATATTTGGAAACATAAGGGACAGGTAAAATCGAATAAAGAATTTGAAGTGCGGGGAAACCGTTGGCGTGTCTATACTAGTAAATTGCTTAATATGTCGATGTTGGGGCAATGGGATGTTTTAGTCGTGGATTCCAGTGGACGAATTCTTGAGCAAAAAAGTTTTGAATTAAAAGCGCCTATGGAACCAAAAGGTTAGGAGGTTTACTTCTGGGAAAAATTCAATATCTGGATCCAAAATGCCAAATCAAATTAAATGAAAGCAAAATTAGATTTTAGGGGCTGCAGATTTACTATTATCTTTGATATTGGCGTCCATGATGCAGGTCTGACATAGATCAAAGCGCTTATGGTTTCCGTAAACGTATTGTTACTCAAAATAGCTTTAGGTCTATATTTGGACCAGTTTGAACGCAAGGGCATGCGTAACCGTGGCAGGCTGTTGTACCTTGGCGCAATGAAAACAAGTATATTGACCGACACCAATGGCCTTGAAAGCGACTATTTATATAGTCGAACTACAGGTCTCGGATACTAATCGGCATTATTACGCCTCGCATGCGTTGACTATCGCAAAACACCCATCCGAAACTGATACTCGTATGATGTTTCGGCTCATCGCATTTGCATTGAATGCTAGTGAACGGTTGATTTTTACCCGAGGCTTGAGTACAGAAGATGAACCGGATCTATGGCAGCAAAATCTCAGTGGTGAGATTGAGTTATGGATCGATCTTGGCCAACCCGATGAAAAACGGGTGAGGAAGGCCTGCGGACGGGCACATCGGATGATTATATATTGTTACAGTGGTAGTGCTGCCAAGTTGTGGTGGCAACAATATGAAGAGAAATTATTTCGGTTCCGTAATCTGTCGGTTTTTAATCTAGATGTGGCGGATTTATCGACACTGGACGCATTAGTGCAAAGAAATATGGAATTGAATTGTACAATCCAGGATGAACAAATCTGGTTTTCAAGTGGCAATGTCAGTACTCAAATTGATGCGATGGGCTGGAAGTTGGCGTAAGAAATCTGTTGAACTTTATGTCGATCGAGTGAGTAAAAGAGGTGTCTAGGAGGCTATCCGATAATAGAGAACCTACTGCGGAAAAGTTGGATTTGGCCTGATTTTCTAATTATTTGTCTCCTATAAATTTTAGAGTGTTCACCCAAATATCAATAGTCTTGCCACGACCAATGAAAACAAATAGGCTCTGATTTATTGTGGGTAGATACCGGTCGCCTGCATCACCCAAATCGCCGTATATCACAATTCATGGTTTTCGTCGACTTGAGCAAGAGCAAACTAGGCTCTGGTTGCGCCGTCGGGAAGTTACCAAGGCGTTGACCGCAGCAGCAGCGGAGGGTGACCGCTCAGAAAACGCCGAGTATATATACCGTAAAAAAGAATTACGGGAAATCGACAATCGCATCCGATATTTGCAAAAACGCATACCGATCCTAAAAGTAATTGGGGATATGCCGGGTAATAAGCATCAAGTTTTTTTCGCGGCTAGGGTGACCTTGGAAGACGAAACTGAAGAAGAGTATTGTTATCGGATTGTTGGACCGGATGAGCTTGACTGTGACAAGTATAATATTAGTATGGACTCACCATTAGCTAAAGCCTTGATGAAACGTCAAATCGGAGATACCATTGAGGTAGAAACGCCTAGAGGTCGTGTCAATTATCACATTACTGGTATTGAGTATTTGGATGATTAGGTACTTGTTTTCGGGCTATATAATTTCTGAGTAATTACATAGTTCCCAGTAAAATATCGATATCCCTATTAAGGATTGTATTATAATACCCGCTCATAATGGTTGTATTGAGAGCAAAACTCTCCGATGATACCAAGTAGAGAATCGAAATCTGTTGTAACTTAATTGAAGGACATCCCTTTCCAATCCACTGTAACATGACTAAAAAAATCGTTCTTTTATTGTTATTTATATTGGTTACCGCGTGCACTATGACGCAATTGAACGAATCCAATCAACCGCTTGAATTGCCCAATACCTCAGCACAGCAGCCAGTCCCAATTTCCATGGAGGGTACCTTACTAAAATCAGAATGGCTGCGGTTAGCCCCGAGTTACCGGGGTAGAATTATTAAAAAACTCACAGCTAATAGCACTGTTGAAATAGACAGCGTAGAGGGGGATTGGTACCGGATGCAACCGTCGGCGCAATTTCCGGAAGGGTGGCTTCCAAGTATGCTTGTTTCGATCTCGATTCCTGAGGGTGGAAACCAAATCTATACTGGCCGAATCCATAAAGCCGTAAACATAAGGTCGGGTCCAAGTACCAGTCATCGAAAAGTCGGTGTTGCCGATATTGCTTCCCCCGTCCAAATAGTATCGGCAAAAAAGAACTGGTACCAAGTCAATATGATGAACGGGCAGGTTCCCAAAACTGGTTGGATTCGAAGTGATTTCATTACCGTCAATTTGCCTAATCCAGCCCCTTAAGGTCCTACGTGGAATTCAAACTCATAAGACTCCATAATCCAAATGGCTGAGTTATATTTCGAACGGGATATTTTTGGTTGCTTTCCAAAATTGCTTAGAGCGAATCGGGATTCAATAAGGATATTGATGATTGCTTTCCAGCCTGAGTTATGAAAAAACGTAGTGCCGAAAGAAGGCAAGCAGGCATTTTTAAAGCCAATTTTTGAAAAGCTAGTATTAAAAGTGAATTTTCGATAGTTGTGCTGGGATTTTATTCACTGAGTTGAGCG
>CAZZET010000117.1:0-7307 GCA_964653275.1 uncultured Methylococcales bacterium | reverse complement strand
TCAGATTGCATAAAAACACGAAGTGTTGAATGAAAATTTCACTATAACATTAAAAATAAAAAATATTTTCTCCTTTACCCCCAAAAATAAAGCTTGAAAATACTCTAGTTCTGAAGAGCACTCATATCAACGAACACTTGTTTTGATCGGATCTTTAAGATAATTGCCAGACAACATTTAGCGCTTTTCTTAAGACATCACCTAACCCTTGATCACTCAAAAACTGTCATTATGAATTTTCCCAAGGGATTTCTCAAAGCCCGCATTTCTTCAACTCTGTTCTGTTCCACGTTTTTCGCCGCACCGTAACTCAAACCTCTCTGCTTTTGTTCTAGCACAGATTTATCGTGTTCATAGATACTCCACAATTTGTGTTCTGTTTGAACAAATCCGAAAATTATCAATCCGTATACAATTCCTAATACAATGTTGTCTTGTTTTTTTGACGACATGTCCTCAATTACCTTTCATAATTGGAAATTTTTTGCTAGTTTCATTTCCCACCACTTGCGGCAGAAAAAAGCATTCGATGCCTTTGATACCTCGTAGCTTGCTATGGGATAGTTTATTTCTCGTCTTATCAAAACAATCATTTTATGGAAAGTTCATAAAATCCGCAGGACAAACTGTTCCCTACTTTTGAGGGGTTTGGACGATTAGAGTTTCTTTTACCCTGAAAATTTGGTTAAAAAAACCAACATCATTCCTTAATTATTTCAAATACTAGTCGGCATTCAGGTTATTGCTTTCGACAAGCTTGACCTGAAAGCGTAAGCAGATGATTATGTCTATTGTCATGGCTCTCTCTAAAAAGAAGGTCGTGAGAAATTAACGAATACAACCGTTTGCCAACACCTTGAGAACATTGTTAAAAGTCCCTGACTCAATCTTTCAACCTTTTACCTTTAAGATGCGTTAATAACGTATACCAATATCACTAATGAACCCAAATCTGGAAAATCTTCATACCTATCCTTTTGCTAAACTAGCCAAACTAAAAACCAAAGTTTCACCTGCTCCGGATAAGTCGCCCATTTTTCTTTCTCTGGGTGAACCAAAACATCCAATACCCGCTTTCATTACGGATTCAATTGTGACTCATGTTGGTGAATTGGCAAAATACCCAACTATCAAAGGGATTCCAGAATTACGCGTTTCAATCGCGGCCTGGTTGTGTAACCGATTCCGTTTACCATCGATTCAAATCGATATCGAAAAAAACGTACTTCCGGTCATGGGAACCCGCGAAGCCTTGTTTTCGATAGCCCAATGCACAATCGATCCAGCCTACAAACCATTGGTCATAATGCCCAATCCTTTTTATCAAATCTATGAAGGCGCTGCATTTTTAGCGGGAGCTGAACCTTACTACGTTGACTGTCCCCCGGAAAACGACTACCAACCCGATTTCAACGCGATCCCGGAAAATGTTTGGTCACGATGCCAACTCTTGTATCTTTGTTCGCCTGGCAACCCAACCGGTGCGGTAGTAGAAACCAAGACTTTAAAAAAATTGATTCATCTTGCCGACCGATATGACTTTATTATCGCCAGCGATGAATGTTATTCTGAAATCTATTTAAATGAAGAAACACCGCCATCTGGATTATTAGAGGCCGCATATTCACTGGGAAATGAGAAATTCCGGCGATGTATTGTTTTTAACAGTTTGTCAAAACGCTCTAATGCACCCGGATTGCGGTCAGGATTTGTTGCAGGAGATAGTGAGTTAATAGAACGATATTACCAATACCGAACTTACCATGGATGTGCAATGCCAATCCCTTTCCAGTACGCTAGCGTCGCCGCCTGGAATGATGAACCCCATGTATTGGCAAATCGGAATGCCTATCGTGAAAAATTTTCGGCGGTCATTGATATTCTCCGAGGAGTACTTGATTTTAAGGTGCCGACAGCTAGCTTTTTTCTTTGGCCGCAAACTCCGATTGAAGATGAAAAGTTTGCGCTCGAATTATTTGCAACGGAAAACGTTACGGTTTTGCCAGGCAGTTATCTATCCCGGGAACAGAAAGGCGTTAATCCGGGGCAAAACCATGTGCGGATCGCTTTGGTAGAACCCTTAAAGGACTGTGTAGAAGCTGCACACCGTATTAAAAGATTTGTTCAATCGTAACCATAATGAAACCTAGGTATTAATAATGTCACAATTGGAAACAATAATTAACGAAGCCTTTGAAAATCGAAATCAAATTTCGCCGAAAAACGTCAATTCTGAAATCAAAGAAGCAATAGCGGAATCATTGGCTCTTTTGAATAAAGGAACGCTCCGGGTTGCAGAAAAGCAAGACGATGGCTGGGTTGTCAATCAATGGTTGAAAAAAGCCGTTTTGCTTTCTTTTAGAACCTCGGAAAATCGGATAATGGAGGGAGGAGCCACCCGGTTTTACGATAAAGTCGAAACTCGGTTTTCCAACTATACACCCAAAGACTTCGAAGAAGCAGGAATCCGCGTTGTCCCCACCGCAAATGCGAGATACGGTACGTATATCGCTCCCAACGTCGTTTTGATGCCATCTTTCGTCAACATCGGTGCTTATGTCGACAGCGGCACCATGGTGGACACGTGGGTAACCGTGGGCTCATGCGCCCAAATAGGCAAAAACGTCCATCTATCTGGAGGTGTAGGAATCGGCGGAGTATTGGAACCCTTACAAGCTGGCCCCACCATTATCGAGGATAATTGTTTTATCGGCGCTCGGTCGGAAATTGTAGAGGGTGTCGTTGTCGAAGAAAACGCAGTGATTTCCATGGGCGTTTATATCGGCCAAAGCACCAAAATATACAATCGTATGACTGGTGAAGTCAGCTACGGCCGTATACCCGCAGGTTCTGTTGTGGTTTCCGGTAATCTGCCATCAAAAGATGGCAGTCATAGCCTTTATTGCGCCGTCATCATCAAACAGGTTGATGAAAGAACCCGCAGCAAGGTTGGATTAAATGAATTACTTCGCGATTAAATGTTTTAGTCAACCGTATACGGTGCTATTTAGTAAATCATGATTACTCTCTACGGCATTAAAACCTGTAGCACCGTCAGACAGGCTCGAAGATGGCTTGATGAACAAACCATTTCCTATGGTTTTCATGATTTTCGCGAAAACGGCTTAGATTTGCGATTGATCGATCACTTCGAACAAGCATTAGGCTGGGAATCCATGGTGAATCGTCGAAGTACCAGTTGGCGAAACCTCGAGGATAGCGAACGCAATGACTTATCAAAAGACAAAGCGAAAAAGCTCATGATGGAACACCCCACACTCATAAAACGTCCGATCCTCGACACCGGTAAAGAAATCATTATTGGGTTTACGACAGATAAATATCAATTTTTGATATGAGCAGATCCATTGATCTGGCCTTTGAGTTGATTAAACATCAATCGGTCTCCCCGGAGGATGCTGGGTGTATGGAAGTAATTGCAAGCTATTTGAAACCCTGCGGTTTCGAGGCTGAATGGCTCAATTTCGACGACACCAAAAATGTCTTGCTGCGACGTGGACGTCAAACACCTTTATTTGTCTTTTTAGGCCATACCGATGTTGTGCCATCAGGTCCTATCGACGCTTGGAACTCTCACCCCTTTAGACCGGAAATCCGCGAAGGATACCTTTATGGGCGAGGCGCCGCGGATATGAAAAGCAGTATCGCGGCGATGGTTGTCGCCTGCCAAGAATTTTTAAAGGAATATCCTAGCCCTCCTGGATCGATTGCTTTAATGCTTACCAGTGACGAAGAAGCTTTAGCGACTAACGGTATCGTAAAAGTCGTTGAAACGTTGCAAGCAAGATCTGAAAAAATCGATTGGTGTCTGGTCGGTGAACCGTCGAGCGAAATAGAGTTTGGCGATACAGTAAAGGTTGGTCGACGTGGCTCACTTTGCGGAACTCTGCAAATTTTCGGTACCCAGGGACATGTAGCGTATCCCCACCTAGCCGAAAACCCAATC
This sequence comes from uncultured Methylococcales bacterium, assembly GCA_964653275.1. Taxonomy (GTDB): domain Bacteria; phylum Pseudomonadota; class Gammaproteobacteria; order Methylococcales. Next base: position 3,340 of record CAZZET010000117.1, on the reverse strand, counting down.
CATCGAGTTGTACCCGCTCTGACAACCCTAGTCCAAGAAACTTGGGACGAGGGAAATGAATATTTTCCACCCACTAGTTTTCAGATTTCTAATATTAATGCGGGTACAGGTGCTGAAAATGTCATTCCTGGGGTTGTCAACATCTCGTTCAATCTGCGTTTTTCAACGGAACTTGACGAAAATACGATTAAGAACCGTGTTCACCGCATTCTGGACCAACACAATCTTAATTACGATATAGACTGGCGGTTATCAGGCAACCCTTTCTTTACTAAGCCCGGAAAGCTCACAGAAGCGGTGGTCGAGGCAACTCAACATGTAACCAATCTAAAACCAAAACTCTCAACAGGCGGCGGAACATCCGACGGCCGTTTTGTCGCTCCGACCGGTGCACAAATAGTAGAACTGGGTCCCTTGAACACTACTATTCATAAAGTCAATGAATGTATTGAAATCACTGACCTTGAAAAACTCACCTTGACCTACCAGAAAATTCTTGAGGTTTTGCTCATTAAATAGCGTATCTACCGTTTTTTTAAACTTGGATGATACTTTCTTCGTTTAAAATAGAAATCATGCACCCACACATTTGTACTATCGCGTCGCTACTGATTATTTCTTTCCTAAACATCGGTATACTCAGCAATGTCGAAGCGAATCAATTTAACAATAGCGACGCTGTCGCAAATGAAACCTTGCAAAGTAATCCACATAATCGTTCATATGCCAGACAAACACCCAGCCAGCAGCGCGCTGTTATTCAAAACCAACGAATCAAGCAGTCTCTCGCCCGTCGTGGTGGATTTTTGGTGTCTATAGGGAACATCACCCTGGGGGGTATACTTGGAATTTTAATCTTCGGTGGGGCTTTTGAAAACCTTAAAGCTATTGATTTCGGAGTATTGGGTTTGATTGGGTTTGTAGTTTATCAAATTAATGCTTGGCGAGTTTTAAAAAGGTAGCGCTTCCCTCAAAAACAACCCCTTTAAATCACATTTTTAGCAACTAAAATTGCGTTAAGACTTTAGCAGTAGGATTTAGCCCGCAGACAATCTAATTCATAAGGATTTGTGGCAGGAAGACAAGATACTAAATCATTCAATATGCCATTTATCCTAGCCGACTTACCACCTCAGCAACCCCATCCGTCAATGCCTTAAGATCCTTAGTATTGATAATAAAAGGCGGCATCAAATATATAAGCCGACCAAAAGGCCTCACCCAAACACCCTGCTCAACAAACAAAGGTTGCACGTATTTCAGATCTACCGTAGCCACCAGTTCGATCACGCCAATCGCACCCAGCACACGAACATCCATGACATGAGCAAGTCTTTTGCAAGGCTCCAACCCTTCGCGCAACCCCGCTTCTATGGTTAGCACACAATCTTGCCAGGGTGAATTAAGCAAAAGATTAATACTCGCCAAAGCAGTGGCGCAGGCAAGTGGATTGGCCATAAAAGTTGGGCCGTGCATGAATAGTCCTGGATTACCCTGGGAAATCGTACTACTTATGTTACTCGTTGCCAGAGTCGCAGCAAGAGTCATATAGCCCCCAGTTAGCGCCTTTCCGAGGCACAGAATATCTGGTGTAACATCCGCATGTTCACAAGCAAAGAGTTTACCTGTTCGGCCAAACCCTGTAGCAATTTCGTCGAAAATCAACAATACATTGTACTGATCGCATAATTCACGTAAACGGACGAGATAGTCGGCCGAATAAAAACGCATACCACCCGCCCCCTGCACAACAGGCTCCAGAATTACTGCGGCAACCTGGTCATTGTACTCCCCCAACGCTTCTATCATAGGTCGGATATCATTATTGCTGCAAGCTTCGCCAAACCGCGAGGTAGGTGACTCAACAAAATGTTGTTTCGGCAAAACATTAGCAAACAACGTATGCATTCCGTTAATTGGGTCGCACACCGACATAGCGCCGAAGGTATCGCCGTGATAACCGTGGCGAATTGTCACAAATCGCTGCTTCTGGGACAAACCCTTTCCAGCCCAAAACTGGATCGCCATCTTCATAGCCACCTCGACTGCCACCGATCCAGAGTCTGAAAAAAATACCGACTGTAAAGGTGTGGGGGTTATCGATACCAATTTTACGGCAAGGTCTATCGCTGGCCGATGGGTGAGCCCCCCGAACATGACATGAGCCATATCTCTAAGCTGCGCGTTCACGGCTTTATTAAGTACTGGGTGGTTATAGCCGTGGATAGCACACCACCAGGACGCCATGCCATCGATCAATTCACGACCATCCAGCAATTTGATCCGCACACCCTTCGCTGACTGCACGGCGTATATAGGTGAATCGTTGCCGATGGCGCTATAGGGATGCCATACGTGTTTGCTATCTGTGGTCAACTGGTTATTTCTTCTGGAATCAATTCGTGTGTCAGCTACCGATTATACCTCTGTATCGTGACCCAGTTTTCCGACTTTTTTTATGCCCATTCAAAACAATTATTATATGTTTTAACATGTTTTTTTGTTATATTGTGATTAACAGCGACTGGCTTGGGTATATCTGATTTTGGTTTGATGACCTTAACCCGTGCGTTGCAGACTAAGCCACTTCCTCGTTTTTAGCCACCTTATCTCAGATGAAATTGGTAAAACAGGTTAACTGGCTTTTTTCAAGAATTTTGGAGACTAACCATGAAGGAAATATTTCGAAATAATGTACTATTAGGGGTGTTATTTGTTCTCGTCTTGAGTGTCGCCTCGAATGCTTTTGCAGGTGGATGGAAAAAGAAATCCGATGGGCAATGGGGATGGGTGGGTGATACCTCCAGCAGTAAAAGTACCGGTTCAAGCGATAATGAAATAGCCGCAATAGCCCGAACCAGACAACAAATCAGCATGCTCGACGATTTATATAAAACAACTGTCGTTCTCGTTACCGAGCATTATGTTACAGACCCATCAATCCTCTCAGCAGCATCGGCGGCCAAAGCATTATTTGCCGCTATGTCCAAAAAAGGATGGCACGATGTCCGTCTCGTTGGATTTACCGATGAACTAGTAAATCCCAACGAAAATTCACCCAAAGATGAATTTGAACAAACGGCCAAGAAAAAATTATTGGGAGGAGCATCGACTCATGAACAGGTTGTTACTCAACAAGGCAAACAATATCTTCGAGTTGTTACACAAGTCCCGGTTGTTATGGAAAAATGCATAATGTGCCATGCAGCTTTTGAGGGAAAGAAGGGACCGATTGGTGGTTTATCGTATACCGTACCATTAATTAATTAATTTAGTTCAGCCGAGCACCAACACTTTATAATTGAATTAACGATACACCAACTGTATTAAGGGCTAGCTA
>CAZZET010000116.1:0-7309 GCA_964653275.1 uncultured Methylococcales bacterium | reverse complement strand
ACCGCTAACCGTCAACGGTGATAGGTGTCACCCAAGCCCGCTTCGGTCCTTGTGACGGGGCGGGGTCTTAATGGATGTTACAGAATAGGGAATTCTGTAACAAAAAACGCTTTTTAAGGATGTTGTGACGGATCGTTTTTATGAGCCTCGTAGAAACTTCTTAGAACAGTGTTCATTCTGGTCTGATAACCCCGCCCTTGGTTCTTGAACCACTCAACCATATCGGCATCAAAGGGCACAGTTAAACGCTCTTTGTTCTCAGGGTGGACAAGCACGGCGTTCTTCCAGACAGTCTCCTCAAGCTCTGGAATGTCGCTGCAATCAATATCTTCGTCCCTAATCGCTTCTATTTCTTTAAGGCGTTTTTTTGAAATACTCATCGTATATTATCCTTTCTTTCTTTTTGGCAGGTCTTGCTGAAATAATCCGTGTTTTGCCGTTTCTATCGGTATGAACAACGACAATTACAATTCTTTTTTCCAGTGTGTCTATGCTGATTTCTCGGGTTTCTCTGTAATCCTTACGATTATCTGCCCATGTTAAAACGTCTCCCTCGACCTTTTTGTATTTGTAGCACAATTATGGCGCTAATCAGGGTTGAGCTGACCCTCCTTGCTTTCTTCCAGTTTTTCGATCAGTTCCAGTTGAGTATTCTCGGTTTCGACCTCGGTTTGTTTGGCTCCGGCAATTCTTATCAACCAGGATGCTGATCCTTTACAATTATTTGCTTCCCCCACAATTTTTATTTTTGCCCATGTTTCCGATAGAGAATCGGGTAGCGTGCCATTCACCCGAAATTGCCCGTCAATTTGTTTTTCAACATCCACTTTGACTTTGATCTTCTTTACTGAAACTTTGATGGTCGATGGACTTGTGTTCGGAGATGCGATGAATGAAAATCCAGCTTTTGGCTCAACGATGCTACTTGCCGGCGGTTTGAACCTTTTGAATTTAGCTGCCTTGCAAGGCGGTTTCGGGGTTCCACCGCCACCGTATGCGCTGACTGAATTTGAAAAAATAATGCTGAACGAAACCAGAATCAATTGTAGTGACCAATGAGGTTTTCTCATGATGTTTCTCCTAATCAATAATGTGCGCTCTTACTGAAAATACCAACGAGAAACAACGTCATTCGACTTTCATTCGATATTAGCTGTAGTGGTAAGACAAAAAGAGACACTACTTTTTGAGTCTTGCTGGTCATTGAAATTCACCGTCTAAACGAATAAAGGACATCACTATATTATTGTCTTTCCCCTTACATCAATTTAACGAAATCAGTTGAGTTAGTCTCGAACGGTTCTTCAGATAAAAGGTATCCAGTAGTTTTTTTAAAGTCAAATTACAGAAGAAATGCTTTCAGAATCACTTAGCAGTCCTAGCAATACTATCTGGGTATCCTTTTTTCCTTTGGGTAGGTTAGGGCCTCACGGCCTTTGCCCCTATGAACTATTCGTGAACCTTGATTGCTTCCTTCTCGGAGAACCCATGAGGATACTCATCAAGAATGGCTTGCAAACGGCGGGTCAAAATGCCTCCCTGTCATCGAATTTCATTGACATTAGCTGCAATAGAATTCTGTGGCAAAATGGAGCGTTTTTGAAAGGCCGTTTCGTTCACAATCAAAATTTCCCACTCTTTTTTTACTTTCTTAAAATAATTGCAGATATGTCCTCGTACTTGGACCTGAATTGAATAGGTAGATGCTAGGCAATAGATATCCTCATTTTTCTAACCTGATTAACATGTAAATCACTCATGGTAAACGTGCCCACGAACATCAAGTGTAAACAGAATGGCAGTTCCTGGTCGAGTTTGTATGAAAATGTTGATTTTTCATGTACCCCTATCATTTTCTTCCACATTAATAAAAATAAACGTGAAACAACACTTAGAATTGTTCTAATCAACAACCGGTGGCGATCGGTTAATCTTTAAATTTTAAGGGTGGTAAGGAACTTTCCCAACGTTATACCGCTTATTCCTATACTCCTGATTGTAAAGCCGCAATTCGATCTTCCAGCGGTGGATGACTCATGAATAGCCGCTTCACGCCAGCGCCGATTCCGCCAGAAATTCCGAATGCCGCAAATTCGCCCGGCAGGTCTCGCGGTTCATATTCACGCTGCAGTGACTGCAATGCACCGACCATATTGCTAGATCCAGCCAGTGATGCTCCACCTGCATCAGCACGAAATTCGCGCCGGCGTGAAAACCACATCACAATCATCGATGCGAGGATAGACAAAAATATCTGTGCAACGATCGAGGTAATATAGTAAGCGGGTCCGTAACCTCGTTGGGTTTTGAACACCACTCGATCAACCAGATGACCTATAATTCGTGACAGGAAAATTACGAAGGTGTTGACCACTCCTTGAATGAGCCCCATGGTCACCATATCGCCGTTACTGATGTGAGAAATTTCATGTCCCAACACCGCTTCGACCTCACCGGCATTCATATTTTCCAGCAGCCCGGTACTAACCGCCACCAGTGCGTTATTTTAGCGCATGCCGGTTGCAAAGGCATTCGGCTCTAGCGTGTTAAACACTCCAACCTCCGGCATCCCAATGCCGGCTTGGCGCGCCTGCCGTCGGACCGTATCGACCAGCCATTGTTCGGTATCGTTGGATGGTTGATCAATGATTTTCACACCCATGGATCGTTTCGCCATGAATTTCGACACGGCCAGCGAAATAAAAGAGCCACCAAAACCAATTACGGCCGACATCACTAGCAACGCTTGGAGATTCAAGTCTACGCCGTTCTGCTGCAAGATGCCCTCGATGCCAAGCACCTGAAAAACCACACTGATCAGTACCAGGACGGCTGCATTGGTTGCCAGAAATAGGAATATTCGCATCATGATTTGCCTCTCCCACACCACTGATTAAATAAATAAAAGCTAAAACTAACTCGGGTTTCCCTTATAGATGGCGATGGGTTAGAAAAATTCAAGACCCGACCAAAAACGGCAACGACAACTCGAAAGTTGGTCGTTCCAGATTCGGATCGCTATGACTGTAACGTTGTACGAAGGGAGAACCGAACACCTAATTTGAATTATCACCTCCCCGAAAGGGATAAATCAACGATTTTTATAATTCCGGTTTTAGATCGTGATTGACAAATCGTTGTGCTATTGGTAATTTCCACCGTGAACAAAAAGGTGTTTTATTCTCCCCATACTTATACCCCGGTCAGATAATTACCACAAGTATGACATCTAAGTACTCCTGACAATGAGCATTGCCCAACATAACTCTTTCAATGATACGGTTAATAGCTAATTACTACTCTACAGGGGATGTTTAAAAGAGTAACTCAAATAAATTTTAATAATGTTTATGGTTTTGTTGGTTTTACAGAATAACGCTGGGTTTGAACATCGAGAAAGTTATTAGTGTTGAAGTATCCAACAGGATAATTTGTTGTTCTCGGACACGATGAACTATTTCTATGTTGTCTGGATGGGTAATAACTTATGTTTTAATGTCCTTTTTTGATTCGAACAAGACGTTCATTCATAGTGATCCATATTCAGTAATGCCTATCTGATTTAGAATAACTCGAGTGAACTATATATTATCATAATCGTTACCTGTAATTAATGTATAAATTAATAGGAAAGGTAGGGTAACTGGCATCAAACGAAGAGGCCTCCGTAATCGATTAGCACTAACATCGGCAGCAGGAGCATTTCTTTCCACAACTTCCTGTGGCAACTCAGCAAAAGGCTAGACAATTACAACCTAACTTATCAAGAAAACGGAGAGTGTCATGAAGACCAATACAGAGACTGATATATCACGTGATCCAGGTGCCTACGACAACATCCACTGTGACCAGTTCGGAGTCGATCAAGATGGCAATCCTATTTCTGATGGCCTGACCGGCACTGGTTCCGATGCGGGCCTTAACGAGCACGATCCAGACAACCCCCACAAGATGACCCTGACCAAGGAGGAGCAAGATATCCTTGATGGCGGTAAAGGTGAAGTGATGGCCAAGGTGCTCAAGACAATCGTCATGCACGGTGAACTTTTCGGCGCCGAGCGACTGGCTGATTGCGGCGGGCCAGCGCACTCGTCGCTCTACACCGCCGGACCCTGGATTACACCGGTTCTCGAGATGTTTGAGGAGATCGCCGATGCAGGTCTCAAGGCACATGCTCCCTACACCGTCAACCCATTGTCCGTCGATCTCTATACTGTAGGACAAGACCCGGTGAAGCGGAACATGATGCTTGAAGGTAATCCACTTCAGGGTCGCCTGATCCAGGTACATACCCGTCTTGGTGCCCGTCCTATAGACAACTGGAGCTGTGCATGCTATTTGCCGGAAGTGGGCAATACTGCCAAGCCGGGTACGGTAGTCAGTTGGGCTGAGTCCTCAGCCGTTAACTTCGGCAACTCGGTGCTGGGGCTGCAAATCAACCGTATGGCAACTGGCATGGAAATCTTGTGCGGCATCGCCGGCAAAGTACCGGTATTCGGTATGCTAACGGACGAGGGCCGCAAGGCCAAATGGCACATTGACGTCAGACTCTCCAAGGAACCACACTGGGGTGCTCTGGGCGGTGCGATTGGCACAAAGGTGGTGGAACAGGTTCCATACATCACCGGCATTGATCAGTGGATCGGTATGCAGGATGGAAAGCCCGACTCAATTGCGATTGGCAAGCTGAAAGGTATGGGCTCTGCCACTGCCTCAAGCGGCGCGGTGGGATTGTATCACGTGGAGAATGTTACACCCGAAGCTATAGAACAGGGCCAGAAGCTCCTGACTGATGACTACCAAACCTACGTCATAGACGACGAAGAGTTGTCCCGGGTGATGGATACCTTCGAAAACCGCTGGGCGGATCCGGACGGCGACCCGACCGCGGTGTACATTGGTTGTCCTCACAACACTTACGATGAGATGGTTTACTGGGCGAAGAAATTCGATGCTGAATTTAAAGCAAGTGGCCAGGAGAAAGTTGCTATCCCGACCTACCTGTCTTGCTCTGTCGTGGTGAGGAACAAGCTACTGGACGAGCATCCCATTATGTTTCGGGATGTGGTCCGAGGGGGAATACAGTTCAATAACATCTGTACCGTCGCCATGCAGGGACTGAAAGGCATGTCTGACATCGATCGGGGCGTGACCAACTCGGGCAAGGCCCGGTTCTATACGAGGTCGAGGCTTTTCGGTGATGACGATCTCCTGCAGATTGCAATGACCGGGAAGGTGCCCGCTTGATGTGGATTTAAGCATCCTGAAACCATTCAAATTAAGCATATAAGATAGATAGGAACCAACGAATCATGTCTAAAAAAACATTTAAGGGCCGCGTGGTCCTTGCCGGAAAGGTTTCCGGTCAAGCAACTGTATCCAAACAGGCCTTCAACACCTCCGGGTCATACTTTGACAACATGTTCGGGGGCGTAACCGACTCGGCGCCCTGTTCAGATGCCAGCAACAAGGCACTCTTCGGCAAGGACCTTTCGGGTGCAATTCTTTGCCTTCCGACCTCCGTCGGGTCGACCATGGGTGGTATGAGTTTGATGGGGATGAAGGCGATCGGTGTTGGTCCCCAGGCTCTGCTGTTCTCCAAACCAATCGACACGCTAGCCGCTGCCGGCGTACTGATGGCGGAGATTTGGAAAGATCAGCGCATCGTGACTATTGACATGCTCGGCGACGAATTCCTGGAAACCGTCCAGACAGGGGATCCGATCGTGACTCACGAGGATGGTACGGTCGAGGTAGGCTAAAGACGTGTTCTTTTGATGATAAACCTGTGACCCTTCAAAGGGTATGCTGATAAAGTGAATTCGTGACCCCAGTTATTGTGAATCTGTTTCGCAATATCCGCAGATGGTGAGTCAAACAAACTGTAATCCCAGCTTCCGCTCAACTTAAGTAGTACGACAAAAGCCATGCACCACTGTATGACACTAACTAAGACCTAATAAAATAAAGAAACTTAATTATCTCATTATTCAATAAGGTATGTGTACGATATGGCGGAGAGGGAGGGATTCGAACCCTCGATACGCTATAAACGTATACACACTTTCCAGGCGTGCTCCTTCAACCACTCGGACACCTCTCCAGTATTCGTGTTTCCAATTTTGTCTATTCGTATTTGTACCCGGTCGCACGAGCGCTGCATTATAGCAAACAATGGATCTTGATGATCCTTGAATATTAAGAATTTGCTAATTGGCTTTGATAGATCGGAGGGCTAAAAAGGTGTTCTTTTTGAATATTCAATTGATTTTAGTTGGCTCGTCGAGATTGAATAGTTTGTTCACACGTTGCAACACATATGGTATTGGATAATATCGATATGTCGATAACAATATTGACAGCTCAAAATAGCCGGATGTAATGTTCAACCTCAACGGTTTGAAACAATTGGGGCCTATCAGTTTTTTCTTGTGACGATCATAATGAGGGACAGCCTTTAATTCGATTGGCAAGTGGTAATTGAGATAGCTTGGGGATTTTTCCTTAAATTTGGATGTGGATTATGGAATGGCGGGGCGTTCTGGCAATACATATAAGTATGATGATTTTCGGGGGGGCATTAGCGTTCGCTGCGTCTGTTCATAACCCGGTTTCGTTAGATCAAGACTTTACGCTTCGTATGAATCAATCGGCAAACATTCAAGCGGCGGGATTAACTGTTACATTTCGTAGCGTGCTTGAAGATTCCCGATGCCCGACTGATGTTGTTTGTATATGGCAGGGGAATGCTAGAGTGGTGTTGGATATAGCGGATGAAAAGGGTGAAATTTCATCGATCAAATTAACTCGTGGAGCTGAGCCGAGAATTGCTTTAGCCAAGCGTTATAAATTGCGTTTTGTTTCGCTCGCCCCCGAATCCTACGAGGGCGTTTCGATTCCAGCTAGTGATTACACAATTACCTTGCGCCTGGTTGGAAAGCGTGGGGATTAGTGGGATAGTCATGCTGGTTTGTCCGAAACAAAACCTAATGTTTCAAACTATTGATCGTGTATTTCAAATATATCATCTCCCATACCTTGCTAGTATTGGCCGCGTACTCCTGAAATTACCTGCTCAATAGCGTCCTCGCTCAAGCCGTTGTCTTGTGGTAGTCGGCTTGCCCCGAAGATATATTCACCGGTATCTTGTTCCGGACGTGATTCAATGGCTTTAAGGATTACCGAATCCTTTCCCGTGGTTACCGCAAAACGAGATTCAGGCTTCAAATTCATTTGTTTGCGGATAATTTCTGGAATAACAACTTGTCCTTTGGAAGACATGCTGGTCGTAGAAATAGGTTGCATTTTT
>CAZZET010000115.1:0-7329 GCA_964653275.1 uncultured Methylococcales bacterium | reverse complement strand
CTAGTTAGCTGAGCCCCTTTACCACGTTCAAGCTGAGCTAACGGATAGCCTATTCGCTGTTCCCATTTTTTCAGTAACCCCCAGGCATGGCGATAGGAAATATTACAATCTTTCGCGGCATAGCGAAGTGAGCCATGATTTTTTATGGAATTAAGCAGTCGAAACAATTCATCCGTCACTTCCTCTGACCGGTCACTGCCGTAGTACCATCGCAAATCGAAATTAATTTCCATACATCAATATAGCCACATCGAACATGCGCGTTATAAAGTCAAATTAACACTGAGGGCCAATCAAATGATGTCAGAGGCCATAGCAACTCATGATATTCTGGGCTTAAATCCTCAAACGGCACGGCCATCAGGCTAACCCGGAGAGACAGCTAGACGGTTTCCAGCAACAGCGGAATTAACTCCATGGCCATCTAAAATCATACACCTAAATTATCCATAGTAATATGTATTTTATTTCATATTTTTGTTTATTACTAAGCATGATTAAATAACGGTTTTTCCGCACAAATATATTCAATTATGCATAAATCTACATATGTTATATGGTGTTAAAAAGAAAAAAGTGAAGAACAAATTTAACGTGTTTTTTGCTTTAATACTCTGGCTAGCTTTCTCAACTTCAAATTCTGCCGCAAGACCAACTACTCCCTGGAGTATTCATAATGCAGTAGGTCTTCCCGAATGGTTGAAGTTCTCGTTTCAGCACCGCACCCGTTATGGAACACTGTCCAATACCTTTAAAAAGGGACAGAACGGGGGCGATCAGGCGTTGAATTTTAGAACATTGGTTTTTATGGAGGCCTCCTACAAACAATTCCGTTTAGGCACAGAATTTATTGACTCTCGCATCACGTTGGACGATGAAGGAACTCCAGCCAGCAACTCTTTAGTTAACGAAACCGACTTGCTACAAGCTTATCTAGCCTGGCAAACTCAAGATTTTTTGAATTCCGGTCTGGCTGCTAAATTTAAATTCGGCCGCCAAACTATGGATATTGGCAGCCGCCGCTTTGTGGCTAGAAATCGCTTTCGAAACACGATTAATAATTTCAATGGTATCGATTTTATACTGCTCGAACAGAACCAGTGGCAATGGCGCAATTTTTTAGTACTGCCGATTTCGCGCTTACCGAATGATGCACAATCTATTCGAGAGGGCCACGTGGTTTTTGATGAAGAAAATTTTAAAATTTTGTTTGCCGGTTCATTTTTTAGCATCAGCCGGTTACCGATGAACAGCACAGGTGAACTATATTTTTACCAACTCTCCGAAGACGATACTGCCCGCACACTAACCAAGAACCGACATTTATCTACTCCGGGTTTTCGTTGGTATCGCAAACCCAAGGTGAATCAGTTTGATTTCGAACTGGAATCCGCATTGCAAACAGGTACGTCACATGCCTCTACTGCGGTAAACGATACTACAAAACTGGACCAATTTTCCTATTTTGGCCATGTTGCAATAGGTTATACATTCAAGACTTACTGGACCCCCAGACTATTGCTCCAATATGACTATGCCAGCGGTGACGAAGACCCCTTTGATGACAAAAATGGACGCTTCGAGACACTATTCGGAGCAAGACGTTTCGAATATGGCCCCACTGGTATTTGGGGAGCGTTTGCGCGAGCTAACATCCATACCCCAGGCATCCGTATGCAATTTAAGCCAAACCATGAAACTACGGGATTTATCGCACATAGAGCGTTCTGGCTAGCGGAAAAACGTGATACCTGGGTGGGTTCTGGTCTACGTGACATAACCGGCCAATCTGGAAGCTTCATCGGCCAACAACTGGAAGCCAGAGTCCGATGGCGGCCAATCCCCGGATTTTTCTTACTGGAAACGGGCTGGGCCCATTTATTCAAAGGCTCGTTTGCAAAAAATGCACCTGGTTCGCCGGAAAATAAAGATGATTCAGATTATTTTTATGTGCAGACTTCTTTTAAATTTCCATGACATTCAATGAATGTCAGTTATAGATGGACCCCTCCGATTGGACTGTCCAATCGGAGGGGTCCATCTATTAAATCGTTAGCTTATGCTGTTGCTCGATTGGGCTTTGACCCCCGAGTTAGGCTCTACTCTTGAGTAATATCCAGCGCATCAAACAATCCGGTCTGGGCATTCTCCAGTATGGCTAGCACTGCCGGATGCTTCAGCTTACGTTGTGCCGAGACCGCGTAAAACCGCTCGCGGATTGCCTCAACCCTACCTATTATTTCGGCACCATATTGATAGCGGATTTCTGTTTCCACCACAACGGGTGCAACAAACAGCCCGACACCTGCTCGGGCGAAGGTCTTGAGCAAAGCGCTGTCTTCTATCTCTGCCCGTATATTGGGGCATAGCCCCTCGGAATCAAACCACTGATCGAGAGAGCGTCGCAATGCCGTACTTGAAGTAGGTACCAGCATCGGTGCACCGTTTAGGGAATTTGGGAAGTCTGGGCGGTAACGCGTGGCCAATTCGTGAATTCCAAACACCGCTACACCACATTCTCCCAAAAGATGGTTGAATGTGCGGGTGCCAGTTGATGGGGTAGCAGGAATGTCCGATAGCACCAAATCGAGGCCATGCAATGAAATTTCTGCCAATAAGCGCTCAGCTTTATCTTCGTAGCAGACAATCTGCACTGGTTCAGGCAGGCGCAACGCCGGTTCGATCAAGCGATAAGAAATCAGCTTTGGAAGAGCATCGGCCATACCAATGTTTAGCCGAGGCCCTCTCCCACTAACATTACCCTTAAGAGTGTTAGTTAGTTCCTGCCCTAGCGCAAAGATCTCCTCTGCATAATGGAATACGGCACGGCCAGTATCTGTAAGAACCAACTTGCGCCGATCCCTATGAAATAGCTTTTCCCCAATCGCCTGCTCGAATACCGCCAGCTGACCGCTGATGGTGGGCTGTGCGAGGTGCAGTTTCTCGCAAGCCCGCGAGCTTTGCGACAGTCCAGAAATAGAGCAAATGCTGGTAGTTTAGTCGTTCCATAGCGCCGCATAATCGAAATATACGATATGATAATTCGTAATATTCTATTTTACAATACCAATAGTTGTAAGTATCTTAAGCGTAGTGACCTACACTTTTCAGACTACAAATTTCTGATTTCACGTTGCAAAACCGAAGAGTAGTGTCGAAATCTTTTCGACAAAGATTAAGACTTGATCACATCAACCAACAGCCTTTATCGGTCTACTTACCATCGCTACGATTATGCTGTGGACTGCGTAAAAACGCATTTGTGCGTGTGTATTTCCATAGACTGGCCTTTATCGATAGTGCCCGTTTGGATTTGCTCATCAACTGGACACAACAACACAGAGCAGTAGGCGGTGAGACTGTGCTTCACTGGGAAAGCCTGTACGGTATTTTTCAGCTGCGCACTGGAACGATAATACCTGACGGGACGCCCTCACATAACCAACAATAAATTCGGCTTTAGAGGCCGTAATTCACTTTTGCAAGAGATTCAAAAGATGTACCGTGATTGGCGATTTTTCCGCAACTTACTAAGTAATGCTCAGATGGCATAGAGTCAATCGGGAATAAACACAACCCAGGAATATGCCGAATAGTGCGAAAATCCTGTGGTCGTTAAACGCATCTATGGTTTAGTTGCCGAGAAATACCGGTTGGCGGGGCTCATTTGGCTAAAAAATCAATATTTGAGGCTACCTCTATTGTACGGATCGATAAACACGAGCAGGAGGAATGTGGTTTTCTTGAATCCCGTAACGGTTGTTCTCCTCACGTATTGGAGCTAACCAGGCTTTACAGTCCGAACCCCAGAATATCAGCTTTATCCTTGATTTTCCATACAGGTGAACTCAATGCCACCGCCACAAATATATCGATATTTAAGATAGTGCTTATTTAATAATTCTATTTTACTATACAATCATTTGCATCTAACCTTGTTACTGTCATTTACTTGTTTTTAGGAGGAAAGCCCTGCATACTGCCACAAGATGCCTATTCTTTTCGGGTTACCCTGCTCCGTTTTCATCTAGAGGCGATATCAACGCTATCGCCCTCTTTTGCCGTGTCCGTCGTAGCATCATAAAAAGACTACCGGAACGACTACGTAGCTTGGATTTTCTGGCGATTTCCATGTTTTTATTGCGGTCTACCCATCCTTAATTATCGGACAGGTACACGATGGTTTCCATTTCACAATTTAACTTCAACTCAAGACAAATTAAAGATGAACACAGGAATTAAAACGGCTAAATTGGCAAATCAACATGGATCTGATTTCGGCGTGCTATCCAATCTCCGATACGATATCCCTGCAGGTGTAGTCGTATTCCTGGTCGCCCTTCCCCTTTGTTTAGGGATTGCGCTAGCATCGGGTGCGCCCTTTTTTTCAGGGCTGATTGCGGGGATTGTTGGTGGCGTCGTAGTGGGTATCTTGAGTGGGTCCGCCTTGGGTGTTAGTGGTCCTGCAGCCGGATTAACGGTAATCGTCCTCGGTGCCATCCAGGAACTTGGATTTGAAGGTTTCTTACTCGCCGTTGTTCTAGCGGGTATCTTCCAAATCTTCCTAGGTCTTGGGAAAGCAGGCATTATCGGTTATTACTTTCCCTCCTCAGTAATTACTGGCATGTTATCCGGTATCGGGATCATTATCTTTCTTAAACAGATTCCGCACGCGGTTGGCTACGACCGGGACTATGAAGGCGATTTAGCATTTTTTCAGTCGGACCACTATACGACATTTTCAGAATTGCCGCACATGCTGCATTTAATAGCTCCAGGAGCGATCCTCATTGCGGTGGTATCACTCGCGTTTCTGATCTTGTGGGAACGGCCATTTTTGAAAAAACACCGCTGGCTGCAAATGTGTCCAGGACCACTCCTTGCGGTTACTGCAGGCATACTGATCAACTTATTTCTGCAGCAAAATTATCCACAGCTCGCTTTGAAAGGTGATCATTTGGTTCAACTGCCGATCGCAAACAGTAGTACTGATTTTTTTAGTTTATTTGCATTTCCTGATTTTTCGCAGCTTACTAATGCTGGGATTTACCTGACCGCGCTAACCCTGGCCGTGGTCGGAAGCCTGGAAACGCTGTTGTGCGTAGACGCAATTGACAAATTGGACCCGGAAAAACGGGTGACGCCAACCAACCGCGAATTGATCGCTCAAGGGATCGCGAATGCAAGTTCTGGGTTGATCGGCGGTTTGCCGGTTACCCAGGTCATTGTGCGCAGTTCAGCCAACCTGCAATCCGGTGCAAGGACAAAAGCATCTGGAGTCATTCATGGCGTGCTGTTGCTGATCACGGTTTTTTTCATTCCGCACCTACTCAACATGATACCGTTAGCGAGCCTCGCCGCCATATTGCTGGTCGTAGGATGTAAACTGGCCAAGCCGGAACTATTCAAACGCATGTATGCGACCGGACCCTACCATTTTTTTCCCTTTATGGCGACGATTCTGGGTTTAGTGTTCACGGACTTGTTGATAGGGATCAGTATCGGTATGGTGATTGCGCTATTTTGTATTTTACTGGAACATTATAAAACTGACTTGTATTTCCATGAGGAACGAAAAGCCAATAAAACATTTATCCGGCTGTCTGAGAATGTGTCTTTTCTAAACAAAGCCAACGTATTAAAGACCCTTACTCTCTTGCCTGATCATTCGCACGTCGTGATTGACGCCACTGCGACGAGATATATTGATTATGATGTATTCGAGATTATTCAAAACTTCAAAGTCGAAGCGGATCGTAGGAATATCACGCTCGTCATGGAAAATCTGAGAGGGTATGGAAACATCCAACCGGTCAGTAATGCACTGACTCAAACTCAGGATACGCAGCATAATTTGACCCCGGCAAAAGTTCTGGAAATATTGAAAGAGGGCAATACGCGATTTGTCCACAATCTGAAATCTAATAGAAATCTGCTCGAACAAGTTAATATCACGCAACAAGGTCAGTTTCCGATGGCCATCATTCTCAGCTGCATCGATTCACGCACTTCTGTAGAGCTCATTTTCGATCAAGGATTGGGCGATGTCTTCAGTGCTCGGGTTGCAGGCAATATCGTCAACGACGATATTCTTGGCTGTATGGAATTTGCCTGTAAGTTTGCAGGATCTAAACTGATTGTCGTACTTGGCCATACCCAGTGTGGCGCGATCAAAGGCGCTTGTGAGAATGTCCAATTCGGTCATCTGACGGGGGTTCTCGAAAAAATCAGACCCGCTGTGGATTCCATTTCCGCGCTAAATTCAGGCGGCGTTCACTCACAAGCCGGCACATTTGTACAGGATGTCGCCGAACGTAATGTGCAGCTTGTAGTCGAGCGCATCAGAAAAGAAAGTCCAGCATTGGAGGCGATGTCTAAAAACGGGGAAATCGGTATTGTCGGCGGCATGTATAAAGTTGAAACGGGTAAGGTGGACTTCTTCCTGGACAATGATGTGAAAGCCAGAATGGCTACCACGCATATTGATTAAGGGCTTTTATCAAAACAGGGGTAAAATCAAACTTTCCAGTGGAACCGTTTAGTTTGTAAGTAAGCGATCTATTAACTACATCCTTCCAACGAGCATGTGGTTAGGTTTATCTGATCTGCATTGAGGTTGTGAGGAAGCAGGGCTTCCAAGTCGGTGAGCGATTGTGCGGCGGGCAGTTCTTTAAACGCATAGCGCAAGTAATGATAGGGTTCCAACCCATTAGCCTTGGCGGTTTCGATCAGGCTGTAGAGGTTAGCACTGGCTTTAGCCCCTTTCACTGTATCTGAGAATAACCAGTTTTTGCGTCCGGTGACAAACGGTCGAATGGCCCGCTCGACCGGATTATTGTTGATATTCAATCGACCGTCGTCGCAGTACCGGATGAATTTCTCCCATTGGTGATCGAGATAATAAAGGGGCTTACCCAAGGTGGTTTTAGGTGGAACGTGTGGAAGTGATTGATCCAGCCAGACACGCATCTCAGCTAAAATAGGCAAAGCCTGTTGTTGTCGGGCCTGATATCGCGCTTGTGGTGTATCGTGTTTGATGAGTGCTTCAATACGATACAGCTTCTGGATAAACGCTAAGGCCCGGGTGGATTTCCCGGCTTAGGTTTCGTTAATTGCGGTAAAATCCCAAGTCGAGTCAAACGCATTTTTCACGTGTAGACTTGCTTGAGATCCAACGACTGCGCACCAGCGTAGGCGACCTTCGTACCGCCGGTTGCTTCGCAGCGCTCGACATGGGTCAGCCAATCACGCTGTTTATCGGTTAGAGATTCACGGTGGTGTGTGTCGTTCGCTTGCATTTAATCACCTCGATCGAAACATACGAGGGAA
>CAZZET010000114.1:0-7382 GCA_964653275.1 uncultured Methylococcales bacterium | reverse complement strand
TCTTAATCCATCCCCGATAAAATAAACAACCCTATATCAGGCACACGGACGTGCCCAATTAATTAAGGGGAAAAAATACCCTTCTGGCGACAGAAGGCATTCAAGGCTTCACCTTTAAAAGTGTTACTCTCCATTAACAGTTGAAAACGTTCTTCTGGGTTCCAATCTTGGGGGACGTTGTTTTGACCGCAGAATCGGTAGATTTCAAGGTAGTTGTCGCATAAAGTATAAAAATTAATGAACCGATTGTGCCTCTGAATTGATCTGATTACGAATCAAGAAACACGAATGTAACCAATAGATGTTCGCCAACCAACTTAATGTTTCCTTAATACTATATTTCCCATCACGGATTCCTAACAAACCTCGAAGCCTCTTTCTTAACAAAAGCTTCAAATTTCCGCGCAACCGTTGAAAGCCGTTTTCCAGTCCGAAACACAATAAACCATTGCCGCAAAATCGGGAAAGATTCAACATTCAACACCACGACTCGGCCATCCTCTACTTCCTGGTCTACCGTATGGATCGAAACTATCCCTAAGCCCAGTTCAAGTTCCACACCCATTTTTACTGCTTCGTTATTGTTCATTTCCATACTCGTCGTGAGTTGGATATGCTTATCCTTCAGAAACCTTTCTACCGAGCTGCGAGTTCCTGAGTCTCGTTCCCGCATTAAAAATGTTTCACTTTTTAACTCCGAAAGGCCCACAGATTTTTTTTTACTTAGCCGATGATTAGGTGACGCAATCACTACCAAGGGATTATCCATAAACATGTGCGCTACTAAATCCTGATTTTCTGGTGGAATTCCCATTAAAACGATATCTGTTTCGTTCTCTTCCAGTTGTTCTAACACACCTTTACGATTAGTGACTTTAAGGTTTATAAGAATATTAGGATAGTGCTTAGAAAAATCGGCTAACAGTCGAATCGCAAAATAATGAACTGTGCTTGCCACAGACACAACCAAACGGCCTCCTTCAGCGCCTTTCAATTCTTCGATTGATTTTTCAGATTCGTAAATCTTTTCTTCTATAGCGCGGCTTAAACAGTACATTTCTTCACCCGCTTCAGTTAAAAATATCTTTTTTCCGAGACGTTCGAACAAGGGTAATCCAACGGAATCTTCAAACTGGCGAATTTGCATGGAAACAGCCGGTTGAGTTAAATAAAGTTCTTCAGCGGCACGGGTGAAACTGAGGCGTTTAGCCACCCTCTCAAAAACTTTCAACTGTCTGAGCGTAATGTTCACTTTTACACCTTATGTAAAAAGTAAAAAACGATGACTTTTATTTATATAACATAAACGCTATAGTTTCACCCTCATTTTTTTCAACCAATCTTATACTTTGCCAAATAAAGGAGCAAAAATGCCTTCTCGTCGTGAACTTGCAAACGCAATCCGAGCTCTGAGCATGGATGCTGTGCAAAAAGCCAATTCAGGGCATCCGGGTGCCCCCATGGGAATGGCGGATATCGCCGAAGTCTTATGGAACGATTTTTTAGTCCATAATCCCTGCAACCCGATGTGGCAGGATCGCGACCGATTTGTATTGTCCAATGGGCATGGTTCCATGTTGATTTATTCTATTCTCCACTTGAGTGGATATGATTTGCCTATCGAGGAAATTAAAAGATTCAGGCAATTGCATTCGAAAACACCGGGGCACCCAGAATTTGGATACGCTCCTGGTGTGGAGACTACCACAGGCCCCTTAGGCCAAGGCCTTGCTAACGCCGTGGGCATGGCCATGGCGGAAAGAACATTGGCGGCGCAGTTTAACAGGGAAGGTCATCGAATAGTGGACCATTCAACTTATGTTTTTATGGGTGACGGCTGTTTGATGGAAGGAATTTCCCATGAGGTCTGCTCTTTAGCTGGGACATTGGGCCTTGGCAAACTCATCGGATTTTATGACGATAATGGAATTTCGATAGATGGTGAAGTTGCTGGTTGGTTTGCTGACGATACCCCCAAACGTTTTAAGGCATACAATTGGCATGTGATTGCCAACGTCGATGGCCATAATGCCGAAGCCATCAAGAGTGCGGTTCTCGAAGCCCAATCGGTTACCGATAGGCCATCCTTAATCTGTTGCAAAACGACAATTGGCTGGGGCTCTCCGAATAAGCAAGGCACGGAAGGCTGTCATGGCGCACCGCTGGGTAACAAGGAAATTACTCTTGTCCGAGAAACAATCGGCTGGCACTATCCAGAATTTGAAATTCCCGATGAAATTTATCGTGGTTGGGACGCATGTGATAGGGGACAACATCAAGAATCGGATTGGAATACCCGTTTTGAAGCCTACCGGACAGCCTACCCGGATCTCGCATCGGAATTTGAGCGTCGCATCAATGGCAAACTACCACCGAATTGGGAAGAGAATGCTAGTGCTTTCATCGACACGACAGCCAAAAACCAGGAAACCATAGCCAGCCGCAAAGCATCACAAAATGCATTGAATGCATTTGGCCCCCTGCTTCCGGAATTGCTTGGTGGCTCCGCCGACTTGGCAGGTTCTAACTTAACGCTCTGGTCGGATAGTAAAGATCTCAACGTGGACGATCAGTCAGGAAACTACGTATATTACGGAGTGCGTGAATTCGGAATGTCAGCCATCATGAACGGCATTGCGCTGCATGGTGGATTTATTCCCTACGGCGCTACTTTTCTTATGTTCTCCGAATACGCTCGAAATGCAGTGCGTATGTCTGCCTTGATGCAAGCGCCAGTCATCTACGTCTACACCCACGATTCAATTGGCTTGGGCGAGGATGGACCCACCCATCAACCCGTGGAGCAGTTAGCCACTTTAAGAATGATACCTGGCATGGAAGTTTGGAGACCCTGCGACGCTGTAGAGTCTGCGGCTGCCTGGAAGCACGCAATCGAACGTAAAAAAGGGCCTACTTGTTTGATTTTTTCGCGGCAAGCGTTAAAACCCATGACGCGCTCTGACAAGCAGATACAATCCATAGAAAAAGGGGCGTACATACTGCAAGATTGTGAGGGTACCCCCGACGCTATAGTGATAGCCACGGGCTCTGAGGTTTCGATAGCAATGGAAACCTCCAGCCAGCTGAGTCAAAGTGGATTCCAGATTCGCGTCGTTTCAATGCCGTGTACCAACGTATTCGATTCTCAAGATGAATCTTATAAAGAATCCATCTTGCCTTCATCGGTCAAGGCAAGAGTTGCCATAGAAGCTGGTGTAAGTGATGGTTGGTACAAATACGTTGGTTTAGAAGGCAAAATAGTAGGTATTGATCGATTTGGGGAGTCAGCTCCATTGAAAGATCTATTAGAAGAATTTGATCTGACAGTGGTCAACCTAACCAATACACTGAAGTCCCTATTAAGTAGAAAGTGCGTATAATTACCAAATTTTATACTAACTAAGGGTTATACAATGGCTTTAATTTCACTGCGTCAATTGTTGGACTACGCCGCCGAAAATGACTTTGGGCTGCCTTCTTTCAATGTGAACAACATGGAACAGATTCAAGCCATAATGCAAGCTGCCAATGAAACTGACAGTCCTGTCATTTTGCAAGCATCGGCGGGCGCTCGTTCTTATGCCGGTGAACCTTTTCTCAGACATTTAATATTAGCCGCAATCGAACAGTACCCCCATATCCCAATCGTAATGCATCAGGATCATGGAGGAGAACCGGGAGTATGCCTCCGTTCCATCCAATCTGGATTCAGCTCAGTCATGATGGACGGTTCATTGTTACCTGACATGAAAACCCCAGCAAGTTATGAATATAATGTCGAAGTGACTGCCAAAGTAGTCACCATCGCCCATAGTGGTGGTGTATCGGTTGAGGGTGAACTGGGTTGTTTGGGCTCATTAGAAACTGGGGAGGCTGGTGATGAAGATGGCTCGGGAGCAGAAGGGAACCTCACCAAAGCACAATTGCTAACCGACCCCAATGAAGCCGTAGATTTCGTTCAAAAAACCAGGGTCGACGCACTAGCCATCGCAATCGGAACAAGCCATGGTGCTTACAAATTTACTCGTCCTCCTACCGGTGATATTCTTGACATCAACCGAATTCGAGAGATCCATTCCCGCATACCCAACACTCATCTAGTCATGCATGGTTCCTCTTCCGTTCCCCAGGACTGGCTGGAAATAATAAATAATTACGGCGGAAATATGGGCCAAACCTACGGTGTTCCCGTAGAAGAAATCCAGAACGGTATCAAAAATGGTGTACGTAAGGTTAACATCGACACGGATCTGCGCATGGCATCTACAGGGGCAATGCGAAAATTCCTGACGGAAAACTCTTCTGCCTTTGATCCCCGCAAAATTTTACAGGCATCGACGACGGCGATGAAAGATATATGTAAAGCACGCTATGAATCTTTTGGCTGTGCTGGGCACGCTTCCAAAATTAAGCCTTTATCGCTGGAAAAAATGGTAGATCGCTATGCACGCGGCGAATTAGCTCCACAAATTGATTAGTACTTCAAACCCTCTTTGGTCTGCTTTATTGAGCAAACAGGATTCGAGTCTGAATGTAACAATACGTAACCTATTGCCGGAAGGCTAGTCAACAATTTATTTTTAGTCAAAGCGAGTATTGCACCGAATTTTATTATCTCCCCACCCATGCTCACGACATTTGGTTTTAGAGTCAATACTTGGGCTTACCCTAGCTTTTACCTTTAATTTTTCCCTTGGGAGCTCCGTTGGCTCCTCGTCTATTACATACTCCTGGAAAGCTGGTAACACTTCCTGGGCTTCCCCATAGTCTTGAACGGCTCTCCTGCCACTAATCAGCCCTTTGATTATGGCATCAACATTTTCATCCAAAGGATACTCTTCGGAGGCAAGAGCCATGGTTGGAAATACAATCAGATTGATCAACAGCAAGTATTTCATTACAAATTTCTCGATTTTATTTACACTAAACTATTCCTAACTTAGCGAAAGTGTGGTTGATTTTTTGTGAATAGTCTCTCAAATACAAGGTCTGGAATTCTACGCGCAAGTGCTGAGTTCCGGGATTGGCCCATTTAAAATGGAACGGTTAACACTAATAACAAACGAGCTACCGTTATGACGAAAACACTAGTATTAGGTGGTGGCTATGTCGGTAATGCCCTGGTGGACAAAATTGTAAGCGTTGAATTTACACACGCTTCCGTTGAAAAAGCAAAAATCCACAGAGGCATTTATTTTCGCCTAGAAGATCAAAGTAGCTGGCAAAACCTCCCAACAACCCAAGACGTCATCTGGACCTTTCCCGCAGCACCCTTGGACCTGATTCGCGAATTCCACGAAACTAAACTACAGAACTGCAAGCGATTGTTAGTATACGGAAGCACCTCATGCTACCTCACTTCACACGATGAAGAGACCGTAACCGAAGACAACCCCCTTGATCTAACGAAAGAGCGCGTTAAAGGTGAAGAATATCTCCGCCAAAAAGGAGCAACACTTCTAATTCTAAGCGGAATTTACGGTCTTGGGCGAGAACCCGTGAATTGGCTACGCAATGGCCGAATCAGGTCCTTGCGGAAACGAGTCAATCTTATTCATCGTAACGATATTGTCGATATATCCTTGTATTTATTAACCGAAAACAGTCTACCCAGGGGAGAGCGAATTAATCTCGCCGATGGATGCAGTCGCCGATGGTCGGAAATAGCAGAACATTATTCTATACCGATAAACGACAACACCTCAGCGGTTGGTGGTAAAATTATAAGTAATACAAAACTTTGTCGGTTACTACCCGGCGAATTCCAATTTCGATCATTGTATTGAAAGCTAATGAGCCGCTAACATAGGTAAAAACCATTCGAATCACTTTTAGATACAACTAAACTGCGATGGAACAAAAAAACGTTTTAGGCGAACCCCTGGAAGAATGTTCGTGCAATCCCCTAACAGGTTTCACCCGCAACGGCTGTTGCGAGTCTGGCCCCGAGGATTTAGGGTCGCACACAATCTGTGTGCAAGTGACAAAAGAGTTTCTAGAATTCAGCCGTTTTAGAGGCAACAACCTCAGCACACCGATCCCCGAATACAACTTCCCAGGTCTCAAGCCTAATGATCGTTGGTGCCTGTGTGCCGCACGCTGGAAAGAAGCTTTTGAGCACGATGCCGCCCCTCGAGTCATTATGCTTGCAACAAATCAAAAAGCTCTTGAAATTGTTTCCCTAAAGGATCTGAAAGCATTTGCGGTAGATTTATGTTGAACATCACGAGACAAAGTCCAAGCGCTCTACACCCCACTAAACAAAGATGCAGCCGAGGCAAATAGTCTTTCCACAAGTCTTTTGCGGTGCGAATATTTCACCAAAAAGATGTCCGCTTGTTGCGCTGCCGCACATAAATAGTCGTCGCTAGTACACAACTCGTCCACGAGCTTCAGTTCTAAAGCACGTCGGCCATACCAATGTTCGCCAGTAGCAATGGTTTCAATATCGGTCTCAGTCCTATTCTCTAGAACAAAATCCTTGAACAATTGATGGGTATCTTCCAGCTCTTCTTGGGCTTTTCGGCGACCTTTATCGGTGTTTTCGCCAAAAACTGTCAGTGTACGCTTATATTCGCCAGCAGTAATCTGTTCATAATCGATATCCAGGTTTTTTAACAACCGATTGAAATTGGGCATTTGTCCAATTACGCCAATTGAACCAATAATGGCAAAAGGGGCAGCAATAATACGGTTCGCGACACAAGCCATCATGTAACCCCCACTGGCAGCAACTTTATCCACGACTACTGTGAGAGTGACGCCTCTTTCACGTATCCGCTGGAGTTGAGAAGCTGCAAGCCCATATCCATGCACCACACCACCAGCACTTTCCAAAAGTACAACGACTTCATCAATTGGGGTTGCCACCGTCAAGATTGCAGTAATACCTTCTCGTAAAGATGAGACTTCACTGGCACGCACATCACCTTGGAATTTTAAGACATAAACTCGCTTTCGTTCAGTATGATCCGACACATTTTGCTGTTCTTTATGCTGGATCTTAAGGTCTTTCAGCGCCTGTTTGAAAGCTTTTTTAGGCAACGTAGCAGATTTTAATATCACACTCATTTGCTCATATTTTTCGTTTAGCTTTTTGACTTCGAGATGTTCTTCATCTTGAGGATTAGTGCGCGTCCGCATTAACAATACAAAGATGCAGCCAGCAGCCACTAAAAAGAGCAAAACCACCGTTGTCGATTTTGCCAGGAACATACCGTATTCAGTCAGAAATTCTACCAAGTTGTCCTCCAAAGAATGATTGTTAATTTGATCTGTTTAGCTATGCACGTGTTTTCACGTTTTTGGCCCGAAGTAACACTCATACCTACTGTTTTCATTAGCCACTTAATATGAACTGGTCAACAGTTACTATTTGATAG
>CAZZET010000113.1:0-7604 GCA_964653275.1 uncultured Methylococcales bacterium | reverse complement strand
CCAGCCACGTCTAGTAGTCCCCACCTTTATCACCCCATTACGTCGTTCACCCAAAGCTGTAATCTGAGCAAAACGCGCGGTCTATCAGTATAGATGCCTCTACTTAAAACACCGTTTCGGAGAAAATTTTTGCACTAAACATTTAGCTGGGACGTCTAAAAATCGATGCAACGGCCACCCTTTTCCCAGTCGCCATACCGTGTAGGATCGAGTCCCTTTCGGCCACCGATTTCGTTGACCGATTGATTTTCGTTTGATTTATTAATAGTCTTGTCTGAAGTTTCTTGTAAATCGTCGTCTAAAGACTTATTCGGATCAGCTGTTTTCATGTTCTTCTTATTAACCTTTTGCTTTAAATACTAACCAACTTGCCCCTACATGATCAACGATTGGAGAATATTTCTTACAAACCGCGGCGCAACGGTCCTTAATGAAGAGTTTATTTTTGATGATGAAATCCACTCCAAACCAAAATGGATTTGCCCACTGTCTGATTGTGGCGTACTCGCGTTCTCGGGCAATGACGCCTCTGCGTTCCTTCAAGGTCAGATCACCTGTAACATCAATCTGGTAACGGATAGACACAGTACCCTTGGCGCATATTGCAATCCCAAAGGTCGAGCTATCATCGTTTTTCGTGCCTTTAAATTCGAGTCGACCTACTATTGGTTAGCTCCAGCACAACTATTACCCACCGTCATCAAGCGCCTAAAAATGTACGTTCTGCGCTCTGACGTCAAAATCCAGGACGTTAGTGATCGCTGGTGCAAAATCGGCATTTCCAATCCACCCAAAGAATTCTCAGTTTCTGCTTCATTAACAATCAAATCTCCTAAGGAAAATGGAGAAATAGCGGTATCTGAAGATATTGTAGTCATTAAACCATCACTCTTTTCAAACCGGTTGACAATGCTCGCACCTTTGGAAAAAGCAAAATCCTTATGGTTAGATTTAACAGAAAATCAACACTATCATGAAACCAGCTCCAATAAATGGGAAGAAATGAATATACAAGAGGGTATTCCCAATCTAGTTTCGGAAACCAGCGAACAATTCATCCCACAAATGCTAAATCTGGATTTATTAGGTGGTATTAGCCTAGATAAAGGTTGTTACACCGGCCAGGAAATTGTGGCACGAACCCACTATTTGGGAAAACTAAAACGGCGAATGTTTTTGGCCAACTGTGAATGTAACCATAGTATCTCGCCCAACAAATCAGTCTATGACGATAACGATCAATCTCACCAAAGCGTGGGACACGTGGTGGCGTCATTGGCTCTAAACAAAGACCACCAAATCATGCTTATTGTGTTAAAAATATCAAACGCGGAAAGTCATAAACTTACCCTCCAAGATACTGAATGCAAAAACATTAAAATCCTGAAATTGCCCTATGATTTTTAAATAAAAATCCAAGCTACATTTCTCACAACCTCCCTAACGAGGCACCGCAAAGGCACCTAGTAACAAGGCGCATAAGTACACCGCTGTGGGTAACCCGATATAATCGCGATCTACACGCAATACTCTGCTGTCGACGCTCTATTCTCGAACCACCTCTAAAGGGAGAGGCATCGACTTCGCCCTTGTCAGGTTGCTTTGCTACACGTTACCATAATGATTTTAGTCAAGAGATTGTATTGTGATTCAAGGTAGTATTGTCGCCCTGGTTACACCAATGGAAACGGATGGCACGGTGGATGAGGAAAGACTAATTCAGCTGATCGAGTTTCATATTGATCAGAACACTGATGGGATTGTAGCGGTAGGAACCACTGGCGAATCTGCCACGCTTAACGAGGACGAGCATTGTTCGGTAATTCGCCAAATCGTTGAAGCCGTTGCTGGCCGCATCCCGGTTATAGCTGGAACTGGTGCGAATTCCACCAGGGAGGCAATTGATTTGACTCGAAAAGCAAAACAAGTCGGTGCCGATGCCTGTTTACTAGTTACCCCATACTACAACAAACCGACTCAAGAAGGTCTTTACCAACATTACAAAACCGTTGCAGAAGCGGTTGACATTCCACAAATTCTTTACAACGTCCCAGGGAGAACAGCCTGCGATATGTTAGCAGAAACTGTAGCCCGTCTAGCATCGGTCAAAAACATCGTAGGGATTAAAGAAGCAACTGGAGACCTCGAACGAGCGATGCAAATCCAGTCACTGTGTGGACCTGATTTCCCAATTTATTCTGGAGATGATGTGACAACCCGGGAAATTTGCCTAATGGGGGGGCAAGGTGTTATTTCCGTAACATCCAATGTAGCACCTAGGCTCATGCACGAAATGTGCGCAGCGGCTATGGCAGGAGACGCTGTCAAAGCTAAAGAATTGGATGACCAACTTTTGGGATTGCATAATGACTTGTTTATCGAATCCAATCCGATTCCCGTAAAATGGGCGGTTTCAAGAATGGGTTTCATTAAAAAGGGAATTCGCTTGCCACTAACCTGGCTTTCCAAGCAATACCATGGGACCGTTACCGAGGCTATGGAACGGGCACACGTTCTTTAAAATATAACCTGCTGGCTAAAATGAAAACCGCCCATTTATTGATAATTATTTGGTGCTTAAGCGCCATTTTTTTGTCTGGGTGTAGTGCGATTAAAAAAGCGCTCCCAGATAAGAAGGACAATTACAAATCTGCTACAGAACTACCTCCGCTGGAGATTCCTCCCGATCTAAGTGGCTCGGTTATCAACGATCCATCGTTCCAAATACCCAATGACTCGAGCAGCTACAACGACATACCAAAAAACGGCTCAGTGAGTAGCAAACCTAAAATATCCAGTAATTCTAGGCCAGCTATGGTTTCTTCCGACGATAGTGGTTCGTTTTTAGAAATTTATGAGGCTTTTCCACAAGCCTGGAGGAAGGTAGGGAAGGCCCTAAGTAATTTGGAGATAGAGATTGCTGATAAAAATCGTTCCATCGGGATGTATTACATACTGTATGAGGATCCAGATACGAACCAACCGGATGAAAGGAGTGTTTGGGACTATTTGGCATTTTGGCGTGACGTCGAGGTTAAGGAGAAGGAACTGCAATATAGGGTCAAATTGGAAGAATCGGAGCAAAGTACAAAGGTTTTTCTACTCAATAGGGCTGGGAAAAAACAATCAGACGGAGTCGGGCTGCGCTTGTTAAAAATGATGGAGGAAAAATTAACACAAAAAAAATCTTGAAAATTGTCGGCCCCTCAGCTCTATCCCCTTTCCGATCGCAACAATTACTTGCTAAGCTGGCAAAGATCGATCCGGCTATCCATGGGCTCGAAAGTCATTTTATACACTTAGTAGATACCGATAGGGCGTTAACGGGTGAAGAACGCTATGTCTTGACTCGTATCCTCAGCTACAGACCAAACCCCAATAATCAATCACCATTATCTAAATGCCTTTTGGTAATCCCCCGCCCAGGCACTCTATCTCCCTGGTCAAGTAAAGCAACTGATATTGCCAAACGCTGTGGACTCGGTGTTGTACGAAGGATAGAACGTGGCATCGCTTATTCCATCGAACGAACGACAGCTCCAAACACTTTGGCATTTGATAACTCCCTAGCATTTCCCCTTATTCATGACCGAATGACTCAAGTTGTCGTTCCTTTTGAAGGAGATATTGATCTGTTCCAAGAACGTAGCCACACGGATTTGGAATCCATCCCTCTGATAGAGCAGGGTCGGGATGCCTTAGTTAAGGCCAACAGAGAAATGGGAATGGCGTTATCCGATGAAGAAATTGAATATCTGGATATCAGCTTCCGTGCGTTAGGACGAAATCCCACCGACATTGAGTTGATGATGTTCGCCCAAGCGAACTCCGAACATTGCCGCCATAAAATCTTTAATGCTCATTGGCGAATTGGAAGACAGAAACAGGAAAAGACCCTGTTTTCTATGATTCGGAATACAACCCAGTCTAACGGTGATGGAGTTCTTTCTGCGTACAAGGATAACGCAGCGGTCATGAAAGGCTCGAAATCAAAGCTTTTTTTACGCGACCCTGTGACACAGCGATATGGCTATGTAGATGAATACGTTCACATTCTAATGAAGGTGGAAACGCACAATCACCCCACCGCTATTTCACCATTTCCAGGGGCAGCAACAGGGTCGGGGGGTGAGATTCGTGATGAAGCAGCGACAGGACGGGGTTCAGCCACTAAAGCAGGATTAACGGGTTTCTCCGTATCACATCTCAAAATACCCGGTTTCATTCAGCCGTGGGAAATCGACTTTGGCAAACCTGATAGAATTGCTTCATCCCTACAGATAATGATCGATGGGCCTTTAGGTGGAGCGGCATTCAACAATGAATTCGGGCGTCCGAGTTTAACCGGATATTTTCGAACATTCGAGCAAGCGCTTTCTAAAAACGGCAACCAATACCGAGGCTATCATAAACCCATCATGATTGCCGGTGGGATGGGAAATATTCGCCCAGGCTTAGTTGACAAAGGCCATATTTCACCTGGCACACCTATCGTTGTGATTGGTGGTCCGGCAATGCTCATCGGCCTTGGCGGGGGCGCAGCATCTTCTCAAGCTTCAGGCGAGGGTTCGGAAGATTTAGATTTTGCTTCTGTGCAAAGGGAAAACCCGGAAATGCAGCGGCGTTGCCAAGAAGTAATCAATCAATGTTCCGCTTTGGGCGAACAGACTCCAATTGTTTCTATTCACGATGTCGGTGCCGGTGGATTAGCCAATGCAATCCCTGAAATCATCCATGACAGTGAACGTGGGGGCCATTTCGAATTACGTTCGATTCATAGTGATGACCCAGGAATGTCTCCTATGCAGGTGTGGTGTAACGAATCTCAGGAACGATACGTCCTTGCTGTGCTCCCAGAGCGCTTGGAAAAATTCGAGGCATTTTGTCAACGCGAGCGTTGTCCTTACGCAGTGGTCGGCAAAGCAACTGAAGCAGGACGTTTAGTACTGGATGATCAACACTTCTCCAAAACGGGTATCGATATCCCAATGTCTTTGCTGTTTGGAAATACGCCAACGATGGTTCGGGAGGTAGACCGTGTCGAAACCGAACGAAAACCTTTAATTCTTGAAGACGTTGATTTCGCAGAAGCCATAACACGTGTCTTGCATCTCCCAGCAGTTGCCGATAAACGCTTTTTGATTACAATCGGTGACCGCTCGGTAACCGGGTTGGTAACGCGGGATCAAATGGTCGGCCCCTGGCAAATTCCAGTAGCGGATGTGGCAGTGACGGCATCGGGGTTTCGAAGCGAATCGGGAGAGGCAATGGCAATGGGGGAACGCCCTCCCCTTGCATTGATTAATCCTCCTGCATCCGGGCGGATGGCCATAGGAGAAGCATTAACCAATTTAGCCGCCGCGAAAATTGCATCGCTTTCGCAGGTCAAAATGTCGGCCAATTGGATGGCAGCAGCGGACGTTCCAGGGGAAGAAGCCGCTCTGTTTGATACGGTAAGAACCGTTGGTATGGAGCTTTGTCCCGCACTGGGGATTGCGATTCCCGTAGGCAAAGATTCATTGTCCATGAAAACAGTTTGGCGCGAAGGCACCGCTAACAAGACTATGTCAGCACCCCTTTCTTTAGTGGTGACGGCCTTTGCTCCAGTCGAAAATACGCTCCAAACCCTCACCCCAGAACTAAACATGACCAGCGGGGAAACCCAATTAATTCTCATTGACCTGGGGAATGGTAAGAATCGGCTGGGGGGCTCGGCACTCGCCCAGGTATATAATCAAATAGGGGATCGATCTCCTGATCTTGACAACCCAGATCATTTTAAAGCCTTTTTTGAAGTCATCCAATGCTTGAACCAACAACAATTGTTGCTGGCCTACCACGATCGTTCAGATGGAGGCCTACTTGCCTGTCTATGTGAAATGGCCTTTGCCGCCCGTATCGGGTTAACCATTGATCTTGACAATTTGGGTCAACACCCACTCGCGGCACTATTTTGCGAAGAACTGGGGGCCGTCATTCAAATTCGCCAGTCAACTTTGAAACGGGTAACGGAACTGTTGACGCAAGCAGGCCTTGGAGGAATGTACCATCGCATAGGACACCCCGATAAAAACGGAACGATCCAATTTAATTTTGAGGGCCAGGCCTTGTTTTCTTCAACCCGGGCGGATCTGCAAAGGTGTTGGTCAAAAACAAGCTATCGTATACAAGCCTTACGCGACAATCCGGCTTGTGCCAAACAAGAGTTTGACAGTATTTTTGCCGGTAACGACCCCGGGTTGAATGCCAATATAACCTTTGATCTAAATGACGACATAACCGCACCCTATATTAATAGTTTTCGCCCAAAGGTCGCTGTACTCCGGGAACAAGGTGTCAATGGCCACGTTGAAATGGCCGCAGCATTCGATCAAGCTGGTTTTGACAGTATTGATGTCCATATGAGCGATATAGTCGACGGCCACATCGGATTGAAAAACTTTGTTGGGATAGCTGCCTGTGGTGGTTTTTCCTATGGCGATGTGTTGGGAGCAGGTGCTGGATGGGCAAAATCCATCCTTTTCAATACCAAAGCGCGTGAAGAATTTGCGAATTTCTTTCAGAGGTCAGAAACTTTTGGTTTAGGTGTGTGTAATGGGTGCCAAATGCTTTCCCATCTGAAAGAATTAATCGCAGGAGCTGACCATTGGCCAAAGTTTGTCAACAACCAGTCAGAACAATTCGAAGCCCGGGTAGTCCTGGTGGAAACTCAGCGAAATCCTTCCATCTTCTTTAACGGTATGGCCGATTCTCGTATGCCAGTATCGGTTGCCCACGGAGAAGGACGAGTAGCATTTATGAAGGATCCGCATCAAGCCTTTAACCACAATTTAATTGTACTCAGGTACGTAGATTCTTCCGGAGTTCCGACGGAGCAATTTCCAGCCAACCCCAATGGATCCCCCATGGGGATTGCCGGGGTAACAACGACCGATGGACGATTTACCATTATGATGCCCCATCCCGAACGCTGTTTTAGAACCCGCCAAAACTCCTGGCATCCTGAAGATTGGGGGGAATACAGCCCATGGTTGCGGATTTTTAGGAATGCGCGAGTTTGGGTTGATTAGACTATCCCAAAATGTTCGACAACGGACTGATGACTGCATTACCGCCGCGCTGTAAGACATGGGTGTAAATCTGGGTTGTTCGGATGTCTTTGTGGCCGAGTTGTTCCTGAACGGTGCGGATGTCCATGCCACGTTCCAACAGATGGGTTGCGAAGGAATGACGTAGTGTGTGGCAGCTAGCGGGTTTGGTAATGCCTGCTTTTCTTATGGCGATTTTTATTGCTCTTTGGATAGAGCTTTCATCGAAGTGATGCCTTCGTGTTATTCCGGTACGCGGATCTATGCTTCGTTTCCGAGCAGGAAAAACGTATTGCCATCCCCACTCTTTCGGAGCATTTGGATATTTTCGCGCAAGTGCATAGGGTAAATAAACTGCTCCAAAGCCATCCGCTTGATCCACGAAACGTAACTCTGCTCGGTTCGAATACTATAATGACGCACTCGAATAGCATCGCGAACCCGATTCAAAAACGGGGAAGACTGAGTTTCTATAGGCATTGTTCGTCTCAATATTTTACTACTTGTATGGATATA
>CAZZET010000112.1:0-7839 GCA_964653275.1 uncultured Methylococcales bacterium | reverse complement strand
GCGTAGGAACGAAGATGGTTTTCGAAAATGATCGGATAAAACTCTGGGAGTTATTTTTAGAACCCGGTGAAGAAGTTTCCCTTCATACCCACACGAACGACTATTATTTTTATGTGATTGAAGGGAGTGTGTTGGAGATTTTTAATGTTAATGGAGATTGTGTCGCCAAAGCGGAGCCTAAAACTGGCGATGTCCTGGGATTTAAAGTGGAGGGCGATCAACTTATCGATGAATCGGGTCAGCTGGACTCAGTTCCTGCAACTCACTGGGCTCGAAATGCCGGGAAGCAAACCTACCGAGAGATTCTAATCGAATTGAAACCCGTAGGTGGTAAAAGCGGCGGTGAAACAGTGACGGAAGCGAACAACTCACCGAGCTAAAATTCGCCAGAAATGGGGTCGTAGCAACATTATTTTTTTCCTTGTGGATGTCGCTTTAGGTCGGCATTTGCATGTCGCTTAAAATATCCCAACGGCTGCAATGAGCACGGTTCGGCCGTTCATCTATATTGCTCAACTAGCCGGTAATGGACCAAAAGCAGACTTTTAAAAAATTATGAGCATCGGCAGGGTTATTACACTAGAGATACTGTTTTACTAGGCAACTCTTAATCCATGTGTCCAGGGTTCGAATCCCTGACGGCCCACCAACTCTCTTGCTTTTTGCGGAGAAATAAATTTCTTAGAATATCTGGAAAGGCAGAAAACGCCGGTATTTGAGTGTTGCGGCGTGACAAAAAACTGCTATAGTCGGGAATCAAAAATACATTTGCCTAGCCGGCCAAAAAAAAATGTTGCTACTGGTATGGCAAATTTTTTAGTATGTATGAATGTGCGAATATTTTTTTAATTGGTGCGACGACCAACAAGCATAACTTGTATGATCTGACAACATTCGCCTTGTTGATCTATATTCTTTGCCATCAAACTGGAGATTAGATGATGTTTTATCAAAAAAAATATATTTATATTCTGACCGCTTTTAGCATCACAATTTTATTATATGGATGTTCTTTTTCCGACAGCTCGCAAGCGAGTTCCGATTCAATAAGTTCGATTGTTAGTAGCCCTTCGAATTCTTCTAATAAGGAGGCTAAATATCAAGAAGATGTTCTAGATTATACTCATGCGTATGTGAAATCGTCGGAGGCCGATTTTCCTTCATTTCAAAAAGGACTCGCAGATATCGCGGCTACTCACGGAATTGTAGATTGGGAACAGGACCCGAATACTTATATCGCCATCGGTAGAGGGTTGAAAAAGGCTAAGGTGGAAGGGGTAACCTACGAAACCTATAAGAAGAATTTCTCCGGCTCGGATTACGGAAAAATGGAGGATATACAGAAAGGATATGATTCTGAGTAAAACCTTCTTTTTGAATGTGTTATTTCAACGCTGAAAAGCCTCGAAAGAGAAAGAGGAGCCAAGACTTAGCTCCTCTTTCTCTTGATAGTGGTAAAGCGTATAAAATCCTTATTAGCAGTTTTCTTCTGCTTATTTTTTCGTCCTATCAATTGGTTTTTGCCCAAAATTTAATTAATTATATTTATATTGAATCCAACGAAGGGAACTCCAGCGGTGGGCATGCAGCGTTGCAGTTTGATAATGATGTTTATCATTATCAATATACTGATCCAGGTGTTATTCGTTTACAAAAACAAGACGCTGAAAATTTTGAATATGACTATCGTTTTGCCGCTAATCGCAGTCTGCATACAAGCCAAATTGACGTCACTAAAGAAACTTACTCCTCGTTACGGGATTACTTCAATCTTCAACATCAAACCCAACAACAGCAATTTAAGGCGCTCGATGATTTAAGGAAAGATCAGGTTTTGTTACAAAGTTTTTTGTCAGGCGTACCAAATAGTGCATTGCGCTTAAAAGGAGCTGGACTATTTTATGAGAATTCGGGTTTTTTACCGAATCAATCTAGCAATCAAAATATCCAGGACCGACAAACATCACCAACCATAATCGCGTTAAACAATGTAATTAAAAAAAAGTACGGCAAGGCGTTTCTTTCGCAAAGAATCTCAGAATTAATACAGAAAATTAAATCATTGCAACCTACTCAATGGCAGAAGTCCATTGCAACTGTTAATGATGAACAGTATCCAAGAATGGTTTATTCATTTGCCAATCAATATATGGATTTAATGACAGCTGTGTTTGCCTTGCAGGTGATCGAGCAGGGTCTCAGGTTGCGCGAAGATGCCTATATTGTTCCTCCTAATCGGTTGTTTGAATTAAAAGACGAAGAACTCGCTAACTTACGTTTATATCGAAAACAACTAGAGGAAGGTCTGGTTAAATTAGTTAATTCAAAAAGACCCGATTATGGCTATGCTTTACTCGTTAATGTTGCACGGTTAATTGCTATCGATACGTCAATAATACAGAAAAAGTTAATCGTCATAGATACATTTGATAGTAACGCAGATATTATCGATGGAAAGGACTTTTCTAAGTATACGGAGCAATTACAAAGGCATTTAAGCGATACGTATACTCGTTTGATAAATACCAAATTACTACTGACTCAAAAAAAAGCCTTCAACGAATCGAATTATAGTGCTCTGGAAATGCTGGTGAATCGTTATACCGAGCTAAGTAAGGCTATGACTGGTAATCAGGAAATAAGGTTTTACGGGGCCAATCTGGTACCAACTAAAAGTATTGTTCTACCATTGCTGATAATTCCTGAGTGGTCGAAAGAAAAGCTTGACGATACCATAAAAAAACTTTCTGTGTACCAAGAACAGTATCAAGAAACGCTGAAAAAACTATATCCCTATCATTTGATCATCCATAATTGCGTAACGGAATTGTTTCGTTCAATTGACAAGGCATTAATGCGACAAATAGCAGACAGCAACCCTACGATACCTTTGATAATCGCTGAATCGACACAACGTCTTGGAGGCTACGTTGATACAGCGAAGATCAATTTTATTCCTGTGATATCTAATGATGCTGTCCGTAATCATTATAGAGTTATTAAACAAACGGTATTGCCTTCTTTTCGGTTAATGAAATTAAATGAATTATACATGCAAAGGCATGATTTATTGGTGTATCTAACCGAAAATAACACCTTTAGCTCGACTTTATACAAACATAATTCGGACGATTCTTTTTTCATTTTTTTTACCGATGATGATGTAGTGCTAAGGCCAGTGTACGGTGCAGTGAATACGCTTGCCGGAATAGGGCAGAGTCTATTGGGCCTGTTTGCTTGGCCATATGACTCTGGAGATATGCTCAGAGCAGGAGGTAGTGGGGTATTGATGAGTTTACCGGAGTTGTTGTTTGTGAATATGCGAAAAGGCAGTTTTAAATATTTACCCTATAGTCACTTGTCAACGACCAAACCATCTCTGAGTAATTGGTTATCAAATTAGTTTTGTTTAAAGCGATGCTGGTACTGGTTTTATGTCTTTCCGTCAGCCAGTCTAAGATGAACTTTCAGAGGTGTTGCTAAAGAAATAAAAGAGGGCTACCGGCCTATCAAACGGACGCGAAAAAAACGCCCCTTGAGTTTCCCCTCGCTTAACTTTTTCAATGCCTGTTTGTAAACGCCCCGGTTAACCGCAACATAGGCACAATTGTCAAAGATCTGGATTTTTCCCACCTCGCCGCCTGCGATGCCGCTTTCGCCGGTTAATGCTCCCAAAATATCTCCAGGACGCACTTTTTGCTTTTTGCCACCATCTATTTCCAGCGTTGTCATGGCGGGTTTCACATTCGATTTTTCCAAAAACTGTTGAGACGGTAGATCTTCAGTCTTAATTGTTTGACCTAAATACTCTTCGAGCAGGGTTACTTTGTAATGTTCCTTCTCGCTATACAAAGAGCAGGCAATACCTTTGCTACCCGCGCGTCCGGTGCGCCCAATGCGGTGTATGTGCACTTCCGGATCTCGTGCGATATGGTAATTGATTACTGCATCTAGCGAGTCGATATCTAAGCCACGTGCGGCGACATCTGTTGCGACTAAAACTGAAATGCTCTTATTGGCAAATCGTGCTAGAGTTTGATCGCGCTCACGTTGATCTAGATCTCCATGCAACGCAAGTACACTAAAGCCATGTTGAGAAAGCGTATCTGCGACGTCCTGGGTTTCGCGTTTGGTATTACAAAACACTAACGCTGAATCTGGACGTCGCTGCAGAAGTAATAGACGTAGTGCCTTCATGCGCTGCTCGTTGCCACCAACCTTATAAAAATGTTGTGCAATAACGGCATTGTCGTGTTTAAAAGCCACTTGAACCATCACTGGCTTATTCATAATGCGCTTTGTGATCGAATCAATCTGCTCAGGGTAAGTCGCGCTAAACAATAGTGTTTGGCGCTGCTTCGGTACTTGGTCTATGATGGCATCAAGGACGGATTGGAAACCCATTTCCAGCATGCGATCTGCTTCATCAAGTATTAGAGTATTGAGTTCATCAAGTATCAATCGCCCTTTGCGCAAATGTTCTTCGATACGCCCTGGAGTCCCAATAACAATATGTGCACCGTGCTCCAGCGATCCGATTTGGGGACCAAAAGGCGTACCACCGCATAGGGTTAATACTTTGATGTTGTGAATGGCCCGGGCGAGTCTTCGAGTTTCTTTGGCTACTTGGTCGGCCAGTTCTCGTGTAGGGCAAAGCACCAAGGATTGTACACGGAAACGTTTTACATCCAGCTTTGCTAATAAGCCTAAGCCAAATGCTGCGGTTTTGCCTGAACCTGTTTTTCCTTGACCGATTACATCCTTGCCGCTCAGAATCGGGGGTAAACTCTGTGCCTGAATAGGGGTCATTTTCAGATAACCCAGTGAAGATAGATTCTTCAAAAGTTCGACAGGTAAACCAAGGGTTGAAAAATCGGTTTCACTCACAATAAATATTTAATACTGATCTTAGAATAGATTGAGGATGCTAAGCATAACGGTACTCGAGCACATAAAATGTTGCTGATTTCAATTAAGGTTGAATTGGGTGGGTCTGATGCCAAAAAAAGTCAGTATCGCCCGGCTTGGTTCTCATCTGCCTCTCAGTGTTCTAGTTGACGCGCACTCATGAAGCGGTACTGGCTTGATTGTTATGCAGATGCCTTGGCTACGGGCGATTTGAACTAATTTTACCTATATTACTGCTTGGCGATGTCTCTCTGATTCTTTTCCAACTAATATTTTGGTTCCTAATTAAATTGGACCACAATTTTAGACGAAATTGTCGGCCAAGTCCTCTTCAGGTTGGTTACTTGGCGGGAGTCTTTTTGTGCAGGCGTCGTTTTTGGCTGTTAGGAGTTCATTATAAACATTGAACACCTTATTGCATACGATCTTTAGCTATATTCGGTTTTCGAATATTTAGCTTGAGAGTAAAGGTAACATTCCCTAACTTTTTTATTTTTATTCGAGTTGGTGCGATGTAAATGATACGCTGTGGAAAATCGTTTGAAAGGGGTAGTGAAATAGTTCCCTGGGGAATTTGGAAGGGTTTCATTGGGTTCCGAATCTGAACGATTTAGGACGATTCGATGATGCCATCGATAAAAAGCCTGGGTATTCGAAAGGGTGGGCCGAAGCACTCGAAGGCTATGGAGTGAACTCAATGAAATGGCATACACTATTAGTTACGCATGACTGCCCATCCCGCCATGGATTCTTCTTTCTTTTGTCAGTCAGTGAGTGGGCTTGGTCATTCAGAGTGATTTTGGAGTGAGTATATTGACAAACGTAATACCTTTTAAGAAACCTTCCTTGAAAGAGAAGGCGAAGGGTAAAACCCTCTGCCAGCATGGTTTTCATAAATGGACCATAGATCAGCGAAAGCAGTTTGATGTAAAGCAAGGTAGGTTGGTTACTGTTCATAGATGTAAGCGGTGTGGAGTTACCAAGACAACAGCACAGTAGCGTTGTATCGCTTAGTTGCTATTCTAATATGAGGAAGAGAGCGGTTCCTGGAAAACTTTATTAAACAATTACTTGGTGCTAATGATTGGGT
Source organism: uncultured Methylococcales bacterium (assembly GCA_964653275.1). Lineage (GTDB taxonomy): Bacteria > Pseudomonadota > Gammaproteobacteria > Methylococcales. Next base: position 1,841 of record CAZZET010000112.1, on the reverse strand, counting down.
GAAAAGTAACTTGTAAAATGTAAATTCACATATCTTTACGTCCTTCGTTCCTACATTTTCAAAGAAGGCCTAAGCGACTACAATCAATGTATGTTCTAGTGTTTTCGAATGAGGTCAACATACGAAGGACCGGGTGGTATCGGGGCAGTGATCAAATCCGATTGATCAAAATTACATTCACACTGAACGCAACAATGTAGTGTCATAACAAATTTCGACTCTCTATTATGGTGAATTTTTCGTTTAGGTGGATACAGTATTTTATCCTAGCGGCTATTGTCTTTTTTGTGGCTGTGGGTTCTACATCTTCGTTTGCAGCGAGCTATGAGCAAGGGCAGGCATTCTACGACGCGGGTGAATACCGAAAAGCTTTTGACAGTTGGCATCCTTTGGCCGAATCGGGCGATATGCGAGCGCAGTTTGGTTTGGGAAGTCTATACCATCTAGGTGAAGGGGTTGACCAGGAAGACAAAATAGCGACGCGTTGGTTTAAAGCCGCCGCTGAGCAAGGCCACGTTGGGGCCCAGTATAATTTGGGTAATGCCTATCGGCATGGGCGTGGTGTGGAGCAGAATGATGTCGAAGCGGCTCGTTGGTGGAAAATGGCTGCGGTTAAGGAGATGGCAGCGGCACAGTTCAATTTAGGGATGCAATATTATTTTGGTCGAGGTGTCCCAAAAGACGATACCAAAGCGGTAATGTGGTACCGACGTGCAGCGCAGAACGGACATAAACAGGCACGCAAATTATTTATAGTGCGGGACGAGGGTTCCTTTCAACCGAAAGATCGAGAAACTATCGGAGATTTATCACAAACTCAGCACAAAGACTGGTTGCTCAAACAAAACCCGAAGTTCTATACGATTCAGCTGGCATCGTTTAAGGAGCAATCAAATGCTGTATCGTTCATTGGAAAGTCTGGAATTAAGGACAGTGTAAGTGTGTTCCAAATCAAGACTAATGACGAAATCCGTCATACAGTTTTCTACGGTTCATTCGGGCAGCAAATCCAGGCTAAGCAGGCACTTCATAAACTCCCGATGAATTTACAGCGCGCTTCGCCTTGGATTCGAAAAATTTCTACAATTCAAAAGCTGGTAAAAGCCACACCCTGGAGTTCTTGATACATGGGTTTTTGGGTGATTATTGGAGCGGAGAATTCGCTGCATGCTATGGAATATATCGGTATTTCAGATTGTCATATTCGAAATTATTCTATTTCTTTTACCCTGATTATTTTTTCACCTCGAAATGCAAAGATGAAATTCTTCGTTTTGGTATCACCCCCAGACGTTATTTGGGATTGGTAGCCGACCTTAGAGATAAAAATTATTTGGCCTGCTTTTAGATCCAACATAGGATTCATTAGCATTAACATTTTGGGTTCAGATATAGTTAACGTTCGCCCTGTTTTCGGATTTTCGAGAAACTGATCTAGATGAGCTTCAATGGCTAACTTGTAGTTTTTCGGGGCTTTTTGAGTGTGTTTTTCGACTTCAAAATGATCTTGGAGTTTTTCAGTGGATTCGCGTTCTTTTCGAGAGTTTTCGGCAAGTTTGGCATCCAGCTGTCTTTTCCCTTGGATGATTGAGTCCAGTTTTTTTAACGATATCCCAAGCTTGTCAATATCATGCTGGATAGTTCTAGAATTAACTAAATCTTGATTGGGTGGTCCATATACTGTTTCCAAGTTGCCTTTAAGATCAATGGTAATGCTACCGTGCATTTTTTCTCGAATGGTTTCGATAATTTGGTCTTTTCCGTATTTCTTTAGTAGTTCATTGATCGTTATGGCATGGGCGGCACCAAAATAAGACAACAAAAACAAAAGTATAAAAATC
>CAZZET010000111.1:0-8052 GCA_964653275.1 uncultured Methylococcales bacterium | reverse complement strand
TTTTTGTCACGAACGAATTTTGTCTTGCAATACGGGGCGAACCATATATGATCTCGTGTACAGTGACGCACCCTAGGAATAGTTAGAATTAATGAAATCTAAAAGTGTGTTGATCATTTTACTCTCCATAGCAATATTGGTATGGATAGTGACTTTGATCGTGCCATTCGTTGATGGTAGGGGGGGCGCAGAAGTACCTCCAACGTTGGAATTTCTTCCGAAGAACTTGTCGGAGGATATTTCCGAATCGGAACAAGTTGAGTCACTCTGCGAGGTAAACCGTGAACAATGGCGTTCTCCGAGAGAAATCGAGGGCCTTAATATCAATGAGTCTATGCGTTGTAATCCAGATAATCCTTGGGCTGTCGCGGCTTTCGTTAAGGGCACCAACAATGTTTCGATGCGGACGTTGATGGAGACACGGCTCGCCAGCGATGCTGTACTCAAGGGTAATGATAAGGATGGAGACGGTGATCCTGATGAAATTCACATTACCCTCGAAGTTGCCGAATTGAATGGTAGCTCTCCTGATGGAGATTTCGTGCTGCCCAGCTACAGTATTGCTCCGGGTATCCAGCCTGGGTTATGGGTTTTTGCTCCGAAGACGCGGGGAATGGCGATGATCAATGTCTTTTCGACACAAGCCATTGGTGATTTGCGGGCACCTTCGCCGGTGATTCGAGTAGAGCAAGGAGACACGATCAAAATTACCTTGGAAAATACCCACTATCTGCCACATACAGTCCATCTCCATGGTGTCGATCATCCTTATCTTGACCCTACGGGGAAGGGAAATGATGGGGTTCCCGTTGTTGATTCGCCTCCAGTATTGCCTGGGGAAAGCAAAACCTACTGGATCAAACCGCGGCAAACTGGGACGATGTTCTACCACTGCCACGTGCAAACCGATAAGCACTTGATGATGGGGCTTCAAGGCATGTTTGTTGTGGAGGAAAATAGACCGAACAATTGGCTGCAGACTTTTAACGTTGGAGCTGGGTATGTTAGGCATCCTTCAGTTGCTGTAAAAGAAGCGTACGATCAGGAATATGATCTGCATTATCAGAGTATCGACAAGGAGTTGAGTACTATTGTCCAGCGATTTAATGATCCTCGGTTGATAGCCCGGGAGATGAATCGGGTCTATGATATGACCGACGCCACAAGTGATTATTTTTTGTTAAACGGTCACTCATTCCCTTATACGCTGCGTGATTCTATGATCGTTGTGAAGCCGGATGAGAAAATCAAGTTGCGAATTGTTAATGGGAAGGACGAGGTGCTATCGTTGCATACCCACGGGCATAAAGCGACGATAACGCACTACGATGGTGTTCAACAACCGTTAGCGAATCAGATTACACGTGATGTTTATACATTGAGTCCTGCTCAACGGATCGATTTGCAATTGAGTACGGCCAACGATGGATTACACAGCTATAGTCCTGGCGTGTGGCTTTTCCACAATCATGCGGAAAAGGGTATTAGCACCGATGGTCGAGGCCCCGGCGGTGATATTAGTATGATCGTATATCGGTCTTTTCTTAAGGAAGATGGGATGCCCTTGCTACAAGGATCTGAGATAACGCGTTTTCTGAACCCAGATTTCTATGCGGGTAAGATTCCTGTGTGGGGACAGTCTCGCGAACCGAAATTGCTGGGGGAAGTGGCGCCTATGGTAGTTGGTGTCCTACCCACTATTGCTTTGGGGTTGATTATGGGTTTACTGGTGGGTTTGTCGATCTGGTTAATCCGAATGGTTTGGAACGGTCGGTCGAGGTAGACCTTTATGCGTAGAAATGTAGTTTTGATCCTGTTATTTTGTTTAGGGTTGGTAGGCACGATATTGATGCAAGAGTCGACTCTCGCGCAAGAAATGGCAGTAATACCCGTACCTCTGAAGGGTGCCAGTAAGGTACGAATGAGGCATCGCATGGACATGGACGGCATGGTGATGAACGAAAATAAAGACCGCCTTCCTTTTGGCTGCAAGGAAATCGCCGCCGACGTCCATTTTACCGTCCATGCAGGTCGAAAATATGCTCGCCAATTTAATGGAAAAATGTTCGCCTATGATCAGCAAGAATGGAATGTTAAACCGTGCAGCCGAGTCACTATCAAATTCGTTAACGATGATCACATCCGCCACCAGTTTATGATTCATGGCCTGCTGCCTTACCTTTATCCGCCAACAGGAATGTTTCATATTGAAGTATCGGGTCCGGGGACTAAAACAGCTTCGTTTATTGTCTCTTCAGAGCCGACAACCCATCTTGTGCATTGTGAATTGGCACAGCACACCGAGCATGGTATGAAAGCGCAATTGAAGGTGGGTGATGGGGATGGGGATTTGTCTAGCATACCGGGTTTGACGGCAGCTGAAACACCGGATTATTATCCAATCGATTGGACCATGGACCGTCTTGCAATATTGGGGGGAACAGGGTTATTTGGGCTTTTATTGATTTTCGTTTTGTACAAATGGAGCAGTGTTGTCATTCAGCCGACACTTCGAAATGATCGCTCCACAAATTCTAACTAAATGTACCGAAAATAAACGACATTTTTGGTTAAATTGCATTGCAGTGAAAACAAATTGAATAGGGTCGATTTAATCTTTTATTTAAAGAATTGAGCTATTGGAGTAATTTACCGACCATATCAATTTTAACCGGAAGTCACTTAGTATTACAAACGGTGAATCTTCAATTAAACAAATTCAAATGAATGATACGCTTATCCTGGTCGATGGTTCGTCCTTCCTGTTTCGCGCATTTCATGCGCTTCCTCCGTTAACCAATTCGACTGGGGAACCCACTGGCGCCATCCTTGGCGTTACAAATATGCTGCGGAAAATGGTCGATGAGTATCCAACGCCCTATTTTGTAATCGTCTTTGATGCTCCTGGGAAAACCTTTCGTGACGAAATATACCCGGATTACAAATCACACCGTCCACCTATGCCGGAAGAACTCCGGTCTCAAATTGAGCCTCTCCACGATCTTGTTAGGGCAATGGGGTTAAGCATTGTTATGGAGGTTGGTGTTGAGGCGGATGATGTTATTGGAACGCTGGCAAAAACTGCGGAACTAGATGGATTTAATGTCATTATTTCGACGGGCGATAAAGATATGGCGCAGTTGGTAAACGACCGTATTATTCTGGAAAACACGATGTCGAATACACGGATGGATTGTCAGGGCGTCGAGCAAAAATTTGGTGTTAAACCCGAACAGATCATCGATTATCTTGCCCTGGTTGGTGATGCAGCGGATAACATCCCAGGGGTACCCAAAGTAGGCCCAAAAACGGCGTCAAAATGGCTTAAACAATACGGTACACTCAAGACTATCATGGAAAATGCTGATGCTATTAAGGGTAAAGTAGGCGAAAATCTTCGGGCCCATTTAGAAAAAATTCCCTTATCTCGCCAGCTCACGACGATCAAATGCGATGTTCCAATCGATTGTGGAATATCCGATTTAAAGAAAAAAAGTCCAGATATTCCAGGTTTGGTGTCATTGCTGGAACGCTTTGAGTTTTCATCGTGGTTGAACCAAGTGCAGGGTTCTTCAGAAAAACCGAAAAATGGAAAGCATCGACCATCAGAACCTCCAAGCAACTACACCACTGTTTTCACCAAAGAAGAGTTTGATGAATGGATGGCTCGGCTCGAACAGGCAGACATTTTCTGTTTCGATACCGAAACCACAAGTCTAAATTATACCAATGCTGAAATTGTAGGTGTTTCGTTTTCGGTTTGTCCGGGGGAAGCGGTGTATATTCCGGTAGCCCACGATTACATCGATGTGCCGGTACAACTCGATCGTGAGTATGTGCTGGGGTTGCTTCGACCGGTGTTGGAAGACGCTTCACATTCCAAAGTGGGCCAAAATCTCAAATACGACGCCAATGTTTTAAAAAACTATGGCATTGAGCTGCGGGGCATTATTCACGATACGATGCTCGCGTCTTATGTTTTGGATAGTACGGCAACTCGTCATGATATGGATTCGATGGCATTGAAATTCTTAGGTAAAGAGACTATTCACTTTGAAGACGTTGCCGGCAAAGGAGCAAAACAGATCCTGTTTTCCCAAGTGCCCCTGGATCAGGCCACGCCTTATGCTGCAGAGGATGCTGACATCACACTGCAATTACACCAGCACCTTTGGCCCCAATTGGAAGCGCAACAACCACTAAGGAAACTCTATCAGGAAATGGAAGTCCCGCTGATCCCAGTACTTTCACGGATGGAATGCAACGGTGTTTTGATCGATGCGGATATGCTATCCGAACTGAGTCAAGAACTTGGTGAACGTATTATTGAAATTGAAGATCAAACCTTTGAAATCGCAGGATCAAAATTCAACCTAGGATCCCCTAAACAAATTCAGGCTATTCTGTACGATGAGCTGGGTCTTCCCGTATTGAAAAAAACCCCGAAAGGCCAGCCTTCTACTGCTGAAGCGGTATTGCAGGAATTAGCCTTGGACTATCCTTTGCCAAAGCTGATTCTGGAACACCGTGGAGTTAGCAAATTAAAATCAACTTATTCCGATAGCTTGCCTTTACAGGTGAACACCAAAACGGGGCGCGTCCATACCTCGTATCATCAAGCTGTCGCCGCCACCGGGAGACTGTCTTCCACCAATCCCAATCTGCAAAATATCCCTGTTCGCACCGAGGATGGGCGAAAAATCCGTCAGGCATTTATTGCTCCCGAAGGGTGCAAAATTGTTGCCGCTGATTACTCCCAAATCGAACTGCGCATTATGGCTCATCTTTCCGGCGACGAAGGCTTGTTAAATGCCTTCAACGAAGGTGTTGATATCCACAGCGCTACCGCAGCTGAAGTCTTTGATGCGTCACTAAAGGCTGTAACTAAAGACCAGCGCCGATCGGCGAAGGCCATCAATTTCGGATTAATTTATGGCATGTCGGCATTTGGGTTAGCACGGCAACTGGGAATTCAACGAGGAGAAGCACAATCTTATATCGACCTTTATTTCTCTCGATACCCTGGTGTAAAACTCTATATGGATGAAACAAGGAAACTCGGTAGAAAGCAGGGCTATGTGGAAACCCTGTTTGGTAGGCGGCTCTATTTACCGGAAATCAATTCACGCAATGCTCAACGGAGACAATATGCTGAACGAACCGCAATCAACGCCCCAATGCAGGGTACTGCGGCAGATATCATAAAACGCGCAATGATTGGAGTGGATGCTTGGATTCAAGAATACTCGGAATCGGTCAAAATGATCATGCAGGTGCATGATGAATTGGTGTTTGAAGTCCAAAATAAACAATTGGATTTTGTTGTTGAAAATATCCGTACCTTAATGACCGGCGCGGCAAGTCTTAAAATTCCTTTGCTTGTGGATATTGGGGAGGGATCTAATTGGGATGAGGCACATTGATTAGCCGGTATTGTATTGACAGAGGAAGGCTTGTACTAATTAAAGAGTTATCAATGAGCCCACAGTTACAAGTTTTACTTGCCTTTGCAACAGCCTAACAAATTCTATACGTCCTCACCAAAGCGCTACATTTATCCCCAAGATAAGAACATGTTCTAGATTTTGCTACTATGCTTTTTCTAGAATTCAATAACTTAGACTTGCGATTGATACATGGATATAGGAATAGTATCGGATAACCGATTGGTTCGTTTTTCACTGATTTTTGCGGTTCTTGCCATTTTTGGGGTTCCCGGTATTTCAGTATCGGAATCACGAAACTCTATTGAGAGGATCTCGTACATCAACGGGGCAGACCAACCCCTCATTGTGGCCCAACAATCTATTCGTCCCGGACCTACGATAAGATCAAAGCCTACTCCTGGGGTAGTAGAATTTAAAATCGACATTTGTCGGAAAAACCTCAATCACTACACCATCCAATTAACTGCTGGTGGTTCAGAAAGATCGGTTGCTAACTTTGTCCAAAAAGGCGTATGGAATGAACCAACTGGCTATGTAGAAACAGACCTTCGTGGAAAACCGTGGTTTCGAGTGGTTTATGGTGATTTTCCTTCCCGGAAACAAGCGAATGCTGCGAAAAAGAACCTTCCGGCAAAATTATTGAGTAATTCCCCGTGGATACAAAAATTCGCGGCTTTGCAGAAATTGGCTGGCGGATGTGATCGTCCGGCAAAAAGCGCCAAAAAATTTCAGAAAAAGCCCAAGCCAATTCAAAAGGCAAACGTACTTGAGAAAAAAGCCCAAGCCTTGGACACCGATGGATTTCGAATGCAGATCGAAAAAAATAATATTGACACCGTTGGTCGCTATCTCCGTTCTGGAATGGATCCCAATGTTGAAATTCTGAATCAGAATTCTGGGGAGCGTTATCCTGCTCTTGTTTGGGCGACAAAACATCCAAAACTGGTGGCATTATTCCTTCAACACGGTGCGAACCCGAATGCGTCAAATGCAGAGGGATATTCAGCGCTACTCGACGCTTGCCGTCAAGGGAATCTTGAATCTGTTGAATTACTTCTGAAACATGGCGCCAAAGTAAATTTAAAAGCATACTCAAATAAAACCCCAATTCTCGCAGCTATTAATATCGATTCTACGGGCATTGTTAAAGCTCTACTCCAAAAGGACAGTAGCCTTAAAAATAACGATAGACTCTTAATAAGTGCCGTCAAACACGGAAATCCTGAAATGGTTGAATTACTGCTTGAACAGGGTGTAGACCCCAATAAAATCTCGGTAAGTGGCAGAAATGCTCTTGGTGTTGCTGAGGATCGTTTTAATTTTTATAAAGACAACGATCCTCTCAACGCGTCAAAGATAGTCGAAATTAAAAAATTATTAAAAAAATATGGAGCGAATGTTGGTGTTAATGCAACTAATATAGAGCAATTTGTCAAACGATATCTTGAATTGGACCAGAATAATTCAGTCACGGAAATCATAAAATTATATGCTCCACACGTGGCTTACCATAATAAAGGTATCATTACGCTTAGGGCTATTGCAAAGGATAAAGAAAACTACTTTGCACGTTGGCCAATTAGAAAATATGCTCTAAAGGGGCCACTTCCGCGCTCAGGGGTAAAACAGGGTGTTAAGGTGGAATTTGTATACAGTTACGAAATTACTAAAAAAAACGGCGTCAAGACACGTAAAGGAGAAACATTAAGTAAGCTAATCTTAGCCCCCAAAAAAGCCGGATTTTTGATTGTGAGCGAAAAAGGCGAAGTGATTAGAAGGTAACCAACTGATTGGTCATGTCTTTCTCGTAGGACGCCGTGAAACTTAAATGCGTAGGTGCAAATTGCACCGAAAAACCCGGTTAGAGTTATAGGCCGGTACTGGAAAACAAAATGACTTGGTCTGAAATTAGTTGTACGGTGATTGTCTTTGGGTCTGCACCAAATGTACACTGTTTTGCCGTGAGCAGGGTTTCGCACGAAGTTGGTTCACCGAGTAGTTCTACCACACGTGGATACTTCATGCCTACTTTCAATTGATCGTAGTTTTCTTGGGATATTTTGTTGCATGCTCCAAGACAGCCCAGAATCAAAGCGATCATAGAACCTTTGATCCATGCGTTGTTTTTTGAGTTTGAGCGATTCATCTTATTGATAGTTATTGGGCCCAGGAACTGTTGTAGGCGGAAGCTGAAGATGATAACCCTTTTTCGCCAAATTTTGTAAAACAATTTTGGTACTCTCTCTGGCAAGTTTCCTCTCTGGCGCTAATTCTAGATCCATTACAAAAACTGGTTCACCAATTGTTTGATACAAGGTTTCGGGGACCATTGAGAAATCATCTTTTTTAAGCACATAAAGGTAGAGTTCCTGTTTTTTCTTGCTTTTATAGATGAAACACTGCACGCCATCCTCCTTTGGGACCGTTTGACATATCACTATAGCAATCCTACGATACAAAGAGAGGGAAAACTATCTGGTATTCGTTTGCGGTAGTACCGGCATGTATGAACTCAATATTGACTAGTCACATTCATGGGGATTTGTTAAAGCGAACCTAGGCTATTAGTAAAATAGTGGGCTTAATAAACAAGCTAACAACTAAG
>CAZZET010000110.1:0-8306 GCA_964653275.1 uncultured Methylococcales bacterium | reverse complement strand
AGGGTAGCATTAGGTGCCGCTCATTTTGTGACGAAACCTGACTTAACATTTGGTAGAAATGTCGGTGGTCGGTTTGAAAGATGTTTTAACGATCCGCTCTAATTGGATAGATGTTTGGCCGGATGAGAATGGACCATGAACAATATTTTGACCTTTGATTCAATTGGTGATGATTTATTAAAGGAGCCGTCGCATAAGGTTTCTGGAAAGGTAAAGATGGATCCACCAATGCGCGTTAGGTGTGCAATTTGTCGTAATCGGATTGCAAAAAGTGACGCTCGTATGTCTGTATCGGGTAAACATGAAGCATCGTTTACCAATCCCTTCGGATTCCGGTTTCGGATAGCATTTTTTCAGCAGGCACCTGGATGTAAGTTGACTGGTAAGCCTACTGTCGAAAATAGTTGGTTTTCTGGGTATGCGTGGCAAATTGCATTATGCGCTTTATGCCGGACACATTTGGGATGGGGATTTCAGTCGAACGACGATAATCCATTTTTTGGACTAATTATTAAGCGGTTGAGTGATATTTAGTAGGCACTATTCTCAGCGAGCTTTCAATTCTTCAAAAACAAAATGTCTTTAATAACTTCATGGTCTAAACTCCGATTTAAGCGTTGAAACATCCTGACAGTGAGTCCGCGATCCTAAGAGTTTGAGCCTAGTTTTAGTCATTGATCCTTCTGTAATACGAAAGCACAGTGAGAATTAAGGGAAAGAATAAACTCTTTACCGCAAGACCATAGCCGTTTTGCATGGAATTCTGATATCTTCTACTAAGTGTTGGATATGAATCGGTGGCGGTGCACTCATTTTTGCAACGACGGTTGCGACGCAAAAGTTCAAAACCATTCCAATGGTGCCGGCACCCTCTGGTGAAATTCCTAAAATCCAGTTTTCCGGTACATTAGCCGCAATGGGTTCAATAAAAACACCTTTGAAATAGATAATATAACCCAGTGTGAAGCACAAGCCAGTGAGCATGCCCGAAATGGCGCCCCACTTGTTCATTCGCTTGTTAAAAATTCCCATAAGAATTACTGGAAACAACGATGAGGCGGCAAGCCCGAAGGCAAACGCGACGACCTGTGCGACAAATGCCGGTGGGTGGAGTCCAAGATAGCCAGCAATTGAAATTGCGGCACCTGCTGCGATCCGCCCAGCCAAGAGTTCATTTTTCTCGCTGATATTTTTGACAAAGGTACTTTTGAGTAGGTCATGTGATATGCTGGATGAAATGACTAGCAGTAACCCAGCTGCTGTTGACAGCGCGGCAGCAATACCACCCGCGGCTATAAGAGCGATAACCCAATTTGGAAGTCCTGCAATTTCAGGGTTAGCCAGTACCATAATATCTCGGTCCACGTAGATTTCATTTGCAAACGGTGCATGTTCTTTGACATTACCTTTACCAGGATTGGTTGTGATACGCTCACCGTAGATACCCCTTTTGTCTCCGTCGAATATCGGTTTACCATTGCCTGCGAAAGCATTACCTGCGGCGTACTGGACTTTCCCGTCCTTATTGTGGTCGAACCATGCCAGTAGGCCAGATCCCTCCCAGGTTTTGAACCAGCCCGGTATCCTGCTATACGGGGTACCAGTGACATCTGGCCCATTAACGGTCAAAATTAGATTCATGCGCGAAAGTGCACCTACGGCCGGAGCAGTAGAATATAGGAGCGCTATAAATAAAAGAGCCCAACCAGCTGATTTGCGTGCATCGCGCACCAGGGGGACAGTGAAAAAGCGCACAATGACGTGTGGTAAGCCTGCAGTGCCTACCATGAGCGCCAAAGTAATCGCGATAACATCAATCATGGATTTATCGTTGAATGGTTCAGTGTACGAACCAAAACCCAGATCAACCAGTGTCTTGTCCAACTTATTTAACAGGTATCCCGAGCCATCTACCAATTCACTCCCGAGGGCGAGCTGGGGAAGTGGGTTATCGGTCGCGTTAATGGCAATAAATACGGCGGGTACGGTATAGGCAAAGATCAACACACAATATTGTGCGACTTGGGTATAGGTCACACCTTTCATTCCACCCAGAACCGCATAAACGAACACAATCCCCATGCCAATGTACAATCCAACATCTATGGAGACCTCCAGGAAGCGTGAAAACACGATGCCAACACCACGCATTTGTCCGGCAACATATGTGAAGGAAATAAATATTAGACAGATAACAGCAACAACGCGTGCTAATTGTGAATAGTAACGATCACCGATGAATTCCGGGACAGTGAATTTACCAAACTTACGGAGATATGGAGCAAGTAACATCGCAAGTAGAACATAGCCACCTGTCCAACCCATTAGATACATTCCACCCTCGTAGCCAAGAAATCCAATGAGACCGGCCATGGAAATAAATGAAGCGGCGGACATCCAATCCGCCGCTGTCGCCATGCCGTTCGCTATGGGATGGACATGTTTTCCGGCAACGTAAAAGTCACTTGTACTCGCTGCTCTAGATTGGATTGCGATACCTATATAGAGGGTAAAACTCAGTCCAACAGCAATATATGTGAGCGTTTGCAGATCCATGATTAGTTTTCGTTAACGCCAAATTTGCGATCCAGGATATTCATGCGAATAGAGTAAAAGATGATTAACCCAAGAAATACAAATATTGACCCCTGTTGAGAGAACCAAAATCCTAGTTTGTATCCACCAACTTGGAACTGATTGAAGAAATCGACGAGTAGAATGCTAAATCCAAATGAAACAATAAACCATAGGGCAAGGCACCCTATTACCAACCGGATGTTAGCCATCCAGTATTGTTCTATTTGGTTTACCATAATACCTACCTCGGTGTCCTGTAGTCGTTTAACTGTAATATAGCCTACGGTTAGAAGTTAAGGAGGATTATTGGATACAAGACTTTAAATATTCTGAAAAAATTGATTTTCCTTAAAAACATATAGCGTGAGTTAAACTCTCGACGGGTAAGATACGAATGTCGGAGGGAATTGTGCGTTAGATTCACCAGTGGGGCGATTCTGGTATGATCAAATACTAACTCTAAACAAATACAATGTAACCGCGTGGACACAAGTGTAGCAATCCAAGCTTTCGCTAACCTGACTCCCGATAATATTCTTAATGCAGTTGAGTCATTAGGCGTTCGGTGCGATGGACGGTTTTTGGCGTTGAACAGCTATGAAAACCGAGTCTACCGGGTTGGCTTGGAGGACAGTACGCCGCTTGTGGCTAAATTTTATCGGCCGAACCGCTGGCCCGATGAGGCGATTATTGAAGAGCATCGCTTTACTCAGGCACTCGCCGATTTAGAAATTCCCGTAGTACCGCCGATTCTGGCTGAATGTGGAAACAGTTTGCATCAGCATGGGTTGTATCGGTTTGCTGTATACCCGTGTTGCGGTGGTCGAGAACCGGATTTGGACAATCCGGATCATTTGAAACAGCTAGGGCGTTTTATCGGCCGGATTCATGCGCTTGGTGTCGTTAAATGTTTTGAATACCGGCCAGGACTTAGCGTTGAAAACTTTGGGGTCAAACCACGTGAATTTTTGCTGGCAAACAGTTTTATCCCAGACCATCTGGTGGATGCCTATCAGACCCTGACTAATGACCTCTTCAAACAAATCGAGGCCTGTTTTGAGCGAGCCGGCGAATTTAAGTCAATACGCCTGCATGGCGACTGTCATTTAGGTAACGTCCTTTGGGCTGGTGATGGTCCACATATTGTCGATTTTGATGACGCCCGTATGGGCCCTGCTGTTCAGGATTTATGGATGTTCCTATCGGGAGACCGGGAGTATATGGCTGCACGTTTGGCGGATGTGCTCGAAGGATACACTCAATTTTTCGATTTTAACTTGTCCGAACTACATCTTATCGAAGCACTGCGAACTCTGCGCATGATCCATCACGCTGGTTGGATTGGGTCTCGATGGAGCGATCCTGCATTTCCCCTGGCGTTTCCCTGGTTTAATTCCTCCCGTTATTGGGAGGAACATATTCTCTCGCTGCGCGAGCAGGCGGCATTAATGTATGAACCCCCATTGGTTGTGGCTTGGAATTAAATTAGATAAGTTCGCGTGGAGATTTAGGCGAGTGCTTTTAAACGTCAATGACTTCGTTTTCTTCGGCTCAATATTTAGCCTCGGAGGATCCACCTTGTGGATAGGACTGTCTCATTAAGAATTAAAAAAATCAATGGGTAGAGCATATAGGATAACCGTTAGTCGAATATCTGAATTTGAAATGATCTTCAGCTCAGTATTGTTGTGCGCTGGATACTAACTTAACAGAAGCGTATTATGAGCTAATAAACGATAGGACTTTTCGATAACCTGTTCTTATCCAAACAGAAACAAGAATAATACTTGGACGTTTATTATGTTGAATTCGATTCGAGAGCAAGGGTCCAATTTTGGTGCCGATAGAAATGGGCACACAAATCGGACCGTGTTGTGTGTGCCAAATTGGCGCATTTTCCACATAATCACGTTGGTTTTCTTCATAGTTCTCTTTAACGCCTGCCAAGAGGTACCTCCAACTGAGTCCGCGTCACCGGTAAAACTTACCGAACCCCCAATACCGCATTCGTATCCGGTTGAAGTTGTGATTTTGGTTGATAATTCTAAAAGTATTCGTGCTATGGAACAACGGCTTATTCGCGAAACAACGATGCTATTAGCCGATCTTATCGATCCCGGCGATCGGATATCTGTCATCACCTTCGGTAAGGGTACTCAACAAGTAGTTTCGATACCCATTCACTCGGACAGCGACCGAGTACAGTTTAAGGAAATCGTAAGACGCAAGGTTAAATTCAATGAAAAATACTCCGATATTCGTGCCGGAATCCGGTTTTTAGCCAACCAGCGATCTTCGTTGTTCCCAACAAAAAGCGCGAAAAAAGTCGCTATTGTATTTTCTGATGGCAAACTCGAACCGGCTGACAAAAAGACAATACAAGCTTTTCAAGAAATTAAACGGGATATTACCAAGCTTGGAGCCGATATTAAGATTTACGCAGTTGTTTTAGGCCAAACAGCGAGTAATAAAACAATTCCTGGGTTGCAGCTTACTGGGTGGGATCTTATGGCGCACACAATCGCTGGAAATCCAGCGTTATTCTTTCAAGCTAAGCAGCTCGATCAAATATTGGATATCGCTGTAACAATTCTTAAAAGGACGAAAGGCTTATCATCGTTTGGGGAGGAAAATGAAACCTCGTTTCGAATCGATAACACTGTAGAATCAATGATGCTGGTCGTTCGCAAGCGCAATGTGGACGGATCAACTCTGGCGACAACCGATGAAATATTTTTAAATCCTCCTAAGCTAGAGATCGCTTCTACTATAAATGAAACAAGCCTAGAAGCCGAATCCATTTACCGAAGCAATGAATATAGCTATTTCGAATTATTTGTTGTCCGTAATCCAAGACCTGGGAACTGGAGCCTTACACTCGAGAACCAGAATACTCCAGTTGTGCTCGGTGCGATCAACTCCCCTATAGTCTTTCGGGCGCATACAAAGCCAGTTTATTATACGAATGAACTGTCGTATATACAGGCTTGGTTAGCGGATACCAAAAATAATCAAATTTCACGGATGTCCTACCAGCTGCAGGCACATATCCTGTCGAGCCAAGCCATAGGAAACAAACAAGAGCTTGGTGCTACAGAACTCTACATTCCGCTGCAACGCGATGAGCAAACGGACCAGTACTTTCTTGAAATGCCTGATGCTCTCACCAAAGCACTTAAAGTAACTGATGAGTCAGCCCAAATTAATATTGAGTTGGTCGCACAGAAGATTGCTAATCCTGAAGATGAAAGTTTGGATCCCTGGTTTCTGCGCCGTTCGCAACCAATCATTATCAACTTTAGCCCCCCCATTATTCGGTGGTCGAAAATTGACCGCGAAAATCTACGGATCCCAATAACCCAGTTTCGTGGAATATTCGGTGGTAAATTGGACCTTCAACACGTCCACTATCATCGATTCGACGTTCCACCTAGGCTTACGGTTGAAATAGAACGGTTCGATAAGAAAACCAGCCAATTTCAACCTTATTTTTCCGAAACAATGACCTTTAAAACCAAAGAGGGTGAAGGCATATTCAGTCTTAGCAAAGGCTTCGATGATTATGCGATGTATCGGTACAGCTATCGCTTGTCGGGTATGACAAAGGGTGGTAGCACAACGATTGAAAGTCCACTCTATTATTTCAACATCGGATTTCCCTGGATATATGTAGGTGGCACAGTATTCCTATTAGTTTTTGTGGGCTACATGTTTTCAAGTCTAACAGCCAAGTTGGAAGGGCAAATTCAGATCGAAACTGACGTTTATCCACCAGACTTTCAGGTGGTTAAAGTTCCTCCGAAACGATCTTTTGATAGTGCCCAAATAACAAACATTGACCTCGGATCAGCGAAGTTTAAGATTAAAGCGGTTCGAAACTTTTTTGTGAGGAAGCGATTGCATATTACTATGATATCAAACGATGCGACTTTTGGGCGCATGAAACTACCCGAAGGAAAGACGATTTCTTTAATGGCGGGTGGTAAGCATGCAATGAATATAGTTCATGAACGTGGATATACGATATACCTAAAAATATCATTGCACATTTAACCACTTGTGTCGACCAAATAGAAGCTAAAATGGACCCTAAGTCCGAATCGTTCATCAGTGTTTTGTAACGAGGCCGCCCCTATATTTGCACCCACAATTTTGCTGTAGTTGATCAACTCAACACCGTTTCCAAACGCTTACAAACAGTTTTCAATACTTCAATACGTGCATTTCGCTTGTCGTTAGCCGAGACCAGTGTCCATTTGGAAAATTCAGTACTGGTACGTGTGACCATTTCGTTGACGGCCGATTCATAGTCATCCCAGCGATCTCTATTTCGCCAATCTTCTTCGGTGATCTTATATTGCTTATATGGAATTTTTTCTCGGGCCCTAAATCTTTTTAGCTGTTCATCCGGGCTGATATGTAACCAGAACTTGCAGAGAACGATTCCATGTTGCACAAGTTGTTCTTCAAATTCATTGATCTGAAAATAAGCGCGCTGCCATTCATTTTCGGATGCGAAACTTTCGACTCGTTCGACTAAAACTCTTCCATACCAAGACCGGTCGAAGACAGCAATTTTCCCAGCTCTCGGAATGTGGCGCCAGAACCGCCACAAGTAATGATGGGCACGCTCTTCGTCGGTGGGCGCAGAAACAGGAATCACCCGGTAAAGCCTGGCATCGATCGCTTGGGTCATTCGACGAATAGCACCACCTTTCCCAGAAGCATCCCATCCCTCAAATACAAAGATTATGGCCCGTTTACTTTTATAAGCCATCCAGGCAAGTTTATTGATCTGCTCTTGATAGGATACAAGCTGCTCTTTATATTCCTTTTTTGCAAGTATCCTTTGGAGATCTACACGGTCAAGTAGGGTTTCTCGAGCAGTCGAGTTCTTGGGTGGTTGAGTACAGGAAAACGGTATTACGGGTAGCGATTTTTCCACCGCAAGATGCGATTCAATAGCCTGAACAAGAATACGACCGACCGTGAGATCGCGAAAACGGTGATCAGCTGCTTCAACAAGGTGCCAAGGTGCAAATTCAGTGTCTGTCTCACGAATTACCCGCTCCGCAATGCGTACAAACCGATCGTAGTGTTTGTATGCCTTCTGAGCCTCTGGCGCCATTCGCCAATGGCTGCGCGGGTCCTTCGCAAGGGATTTCAACCGCGACTTTTGGTCTTCCTTAGATAAGTGAAACCAGAATTTGAGAATAAGTGCTTTGTCTTCACAAAGCATGCACTCAAAGTCGTTTATCAATTTCATCGCAGATTCTACGGCACTCTCCGACGCTTGTTCAGATAAACAAAGGGCAAGGGGTTCATTGTACCACGCCCCAAAAAGCATCCCAATACTTCCGCGGTATGGTAGTGTACGCCAGAAGCGCCACGATCTAGGACGTTCGCGTTCCTCATCGGACTCATCCCAGTACGCATGTACCTGTAATCCACGTGGATCCATCCATTCAGTTAGACGGTTGACCAATCCTCCTTTACCTGCACCGTCAACGCCTGCGATGATTATAATGACCGGTACATGACTATTACGCAGCGCCTGTTGGGCCAGCACAAGCCTAGTTCGGAGTTCTGGAAGCCCCGTTTCAAACGCTTGCTTGGAGACTTTGTGACCTAACTCTGCACCCTCGAACATATATCCTCCAGAGCTCTGATTATGCTGAGTGTAATACTATAACCGAACAACACCACTTTAAGATAATCTTTAAAAATTC
>CAZZET010000109.1:0-8475 GCA_964653275.1 uncultured Methylococcales bacterium | reverse complement strand
TCATTACCACTTGCTCATTGAAACCAATGCGCCGACCTTATCTAAGGGAATGAAGTATGTTAACGGGACTTATACACAGTATTTTAATCGACAGCATCAACGGGTTGGTCATGTGTTTCAAGGCCGATACAAAGCCATCTTAGTTCAAAAAAATAACTACTTAATGGAGCTTGCGCGCTATATCGTCTTAAATCCAGTTAGGGCGCAGATGGTAAGGAGCACAAACCATTGGCCGTGGGGCAGCTTTCTTGCAACAGCCGGATTTTGTGAAAGTGCTCCGTGCCTGACCACCGATTGGATACTTTCCGGTTTTTCAGACAAAAAAATTGAAGGCCACCAACGCTATCGCGATTTTGTTCGTGCCGGGAGAGGGCAGCCTTCGGTCTGGCAGCAGTTAAAAAATCAGATTTATTTAGGCGATGAGAATTTTGTCAATGACATGCAGTGTAAAATTGATCCCGGACAGTCACTGAAAGATATCCCTAAAATACAAAAACAAACCCCTGTAAAACCATTAGCGTATTTTGCTGAGCGTTATTTAAGTCGTAATGAAAGCATGGCTCATGCCTATCTGAGTGGACATTAGACACTGGCCGAAGTCGGTAACTATTTTGGGGTAAGTTATGCGACTGTCAGTCGGGTAGTTAAATTGTTTGAGAATAATGAAGAAGATGTCAAGGCTAAGGCCTAACCTTGTAATTCAAAATTTTTTCTCAAGTTCGACAAGTTGACAAAGCTTACTCTCTGTTCGAAAATCTAAATCTCTAACTCAGGGTGTTGTCATGGAAGTTGTCTGGATTTCTGCATTTTGGATGGGAATTATTAGCGCCTGTTCACTACCTCTCGGATGTTTAACCACTGTTTTCTGGAAACCAAATGATCGTGCCATCGCTTTTTTTATGGCTTTTGGTGGTGGTGCTTTGCTGGCAGCATTAACTATCGATTTAGTCGCGTCATCCCTTGATGAAGGACATTTCAACGCTCTCGCACTCGGCTGTATCTTTGGCGGGTTACTCTTCATTGGCCTTAATGAAATCATTAATGATTTTGGCGGCTTTCTCCGTAAAGCATCGACCCGGGTTTACCATATTCGAAAACAGCAACATAAGCAATTTAAACGAATTCTTTCCGCGGTCCACAAGCTTTCTGTTTTTGATGATTTATCCGATGGCGATTTAAAAGCGCTGGCTGCATCAGTCAAGCCACTACAAGTGAAAAAAGGTGCCTATATATACCGCTGTAACGACCCTCCTGATAACCTTTATATAGTCGCCGACGGATTAATTGACCTGATTGATCCGACTGGCGTTAAGGATCCTCAGATTTTCAACAGGAATGAGACGTTTGGCTGGTTGGCATTTTTTACCGGATCACCTTACCGCTACCATTCTATAGCTAAAAAAGACAGCACACTATGGCAATTGCCAAGAACCACTTTTACCCATTTAGTTCCGAACTCACCCACTTTGTTACAATCGGTGCATCTTGAGCTGCGAACACCTGAAGTCTCAGAATATCTCCAAGGTCAGCAGAATCTTCCTGCAGAAAAGGTAAAAAAGTGGTGTGATAATGCTGTTCATAGCCTTTTAAAGCGCGGAATTTATAACCAGGCTATTCCTGTTGACGACAACAGCCAGGGATTTTTACAACATTCGACCAATATCGACCGATTGCCTATATTTCGGGATCTACCAATAGATGAAATCAAAGCAATCGCCTCACGCCTTATCTTTAAACATTATTCACGAGGGGAGACTTTTTTTCACCAAGCGGATCAGGCCGACCGCATGTATTTCATTGCGAGTGGCGAGGTATCTATTCTGGACGCCAGAACAAGTTCAAGTCGCTCCAATGAGTTAGCGGAAAATAATGCATTTGGTTTCATGGCCTTTTTGACCGGTGGACGACACACTGTCTCAGCGCTAGCTACAACCGACTCTGAAGTTTGGACACTGCGTAGACAAGACTTTCAAGAATTAGTCAAACTTTTACCTGAACTTTCAAAACAACTTAAACACTTTATCCAGCAACCTGTCATTACAGAATATCTCGAACAGCAACAAGGGCTGAATGCAGATACATCTGCCCGCTGGTGTCGTAATTCACTTCTTAGTATTGATAACGGCGCTGAATTACCGACAATTTCCGACATGGTTTTTGACATTAGCGGCCACCAGGCGATGCCGCTCTCCATCTGGCTTGGCTTATTGCTGGATGGCATTCCAGAAGCCTTGGTGATAGGCGCCAACATGGCGGTCTCACACGTAGGACTTTCGCTTTTGTCAGGCCTTTTCTTATCCAACTATCCTGAAGCACTATCCAGTTCGGTAGGTATGCGTCATGACGGTATGAAATTTAGTATCATCCTGTTCATGTGGGTCTCATTAATGCTACTGACAGGAATTATTTCGGCACTTGGTTCGATATTTTTTGTCGGACTGAGCCCTTCTATTTTAGTGTTTACACAAGGAGTGGCTGCCGGATCAATGTTAACCATGATTGCACAAACCATGCTTCCGGAAGCCTACTTAAAAGGCGGTTCGGTAATCGGATTTTCGACTCTTTTGGGATTCCTTGCAGCCATTTTCTTCAAAACTCTGGAATAAGATACCATCAACTGCATCAGCGAAAATCCTGAATTCTCTTTGTTACTGTCTCGGAACGAAAAAAGTGCATTGTCCATAGCAGAAAATTGGAACCTTTTTCGAATTGTCATGATTTTGTAACAATACTATCATATTATTCTGGGCATAATCTTCCAAAATGTTCATCTTTAGCATCAATTGGGTTAAGGAATGAATATCATGAAAAATCACTATTCATAACATTAAAACTTGGAGGAAGTAATGTTCAAAAAAGGTCTGCTTTTATCGGCAGTGTTAACCACTACCTTTACTGCTGGAAGTTTGTATGCGGCATCAACTCGTGACTATATCAGCATTGTCGGCTCTTCAACTGTCTACCCTTTTGCAACAGTAGTTGCGGAACAGTTTGGAAAAAACTCCACTTTTAAAACGCCTAAAGTTGAATCAACCGGTTCAGGTGGCGGTTTAAAACTTTTCTGTGCCGGAGTTGGTGTCGAGCACCCTGATATCACAAACTCTTCTCGTCGAATCAAAAAATCTGAATTCGATATGTGCCAGAAAAACGGCGTTAAAAATATCCTTGAAGTAAAAATTGGTTACGATGGTATTGCCGTTGCCAACTCCAAAAAAGGCACGCCGATGTCTTTAATCACTAAAGATATTTTCCTGGCTTTAGCGAAACAGATTCCAGACCCTGCGGGTGGCAATAAACTAGTCGCTAATCCTCACAAAACCTGGAAACAAGTCAATGCGACACTCCCCGAAATAGCTATTGAAGTATTAGGGCCTCCTCCTACATCCGGAACCCGTGATGCCTTTGCTGAATTGGCAATGGAAGGTGGCTGTAAAGCGTTTGACTGGATCAAACAAATAAAAGCTGATTCCAAAACAGCTAAAGCAGCTGGCGACAAAGTGAAAGCCAAAGAGCTTAAATCCAAGTATAAAAGTATTTGTCATACGGTTCGTGAAGATGGCGCGTATGTAGAAGCGGGTGAAAATGACAATCTGATTGTCCAGAAACTGGCCGCCAACCCTAACGCTTTGGGTGTTTTCGGTTTCAGCTTTCTTGATGAAAATCTCGATAAAGTTCGTGGTTCAGTCATTAACGGGGTAAAACCGGAATTTGAATCAATATCAGACGGCAGTTATCCTATTTCACGTCCATTGTATTTTTACGTCAAAACTGCACATGTCAATGTAATACCGGGTATTCAGGAATTTCTGAACGAATTTACCAGCGCCAAAACTTGGGGTGATGAAGGCTATCTTTCTGACCGCGGTCTGATCCCAATGCCGACTGTTGAGCGCACTCAGTTTGAAGAAGATGCAAAAAATTTAAATCCGTTAAAAATGTAGTTAAAAAGGCTCGAATGCAATGTCAGTGATCACACTCTTAATTTCTAACGGTTCTGAGTGTGATTATTTCATATTATTAAATTCTTCATTCACAAGAAATGGAGATATTTTCTGCTTATCAAATAATAAAAACGCAAAAAATTCAAAGCTGTATACCCTGCTTTGGAAGAATAGTTAAATGCAAATCTCTACTATAACAATTGTAATACTGATACTAACTACCTTAGCTTTTTTTATGGGTCGCCACCGAGCTTCAGCAGTTGTTGAAGGAAAGCTACGTGATTTACATTCCCTGCCCTCTTATTACGGTTTTTTTACCTCCATGTGGTGTGGTATCCCCGCATTATTACTGGCTGCAGCGTGGACTGTTTTTGAACCCGGCATCATAACCAATATGGTGGTCTCGGACCTTCCGCAAGAAATCAAAAATGTGGGCGAGGATCGAATGAACCTGGTTATTAATGACATAAAAAATCTAGTTGAAGGTAATATCACTGCGAATAAAACCAGCAATCACATCAAATCAGCTGCCGATAGTTATAAGAAAATTGAATCGACCAGCCGCATCATTCTTGCAGTCCTGGTGCTGGCAGCGGCTTCAATAGCTGGCTGCCTGGCTTTAAGTAAAGTCCACCCCGAGCTACGCGCTCGAAATGCAGTAGAATTTCTTATCAAGGTATTTCTTATTATTTGTTCCAGTATCGCAATTCTGACGACTTTAGGTATAGTCCTTTCAGTACTTTTTGAATCATTACGCTTTTTTAATAAGGTTCCTGCCAGCGAATTCTTTTTTGGTCTGGACTGGAGTCCGCAAACGGCTATTCGTGCGGATCAAGTAGGCTCCAGCGGCGCTTTTGGCTCCATTCCTTTGTTTACAGGTACCTTGTTGATTTCGTTTATTGCCATGTTAGTGGCTGTACCGATTGGTTTAATGTCTGCGATCTACTTATCTGAATATGCCTCAGAACGAATCCGGGCTATTGCCAAGCCACTTCTAGAAATTCTTGCAGGTATACCGACTGTTGTTTACGGATTTTTCGCAGCCTTAGTTGTGGCACCCTTTATCCGGAATATAGGTACCAGTTTGGGGCTTGAGGTCGCTTCTGAAAGTGCTCTAGCTGCTGGTCTGGTTATGGGAATCATGATTATTCCGTTAGTCTCTTCACTATCGGACGACGTCATCAATGCCGTTCCTCAGTCCATGCGTGATGGCGCTTATGGATTAGGGGCAACAAAATCAGAAACTATTCGCAAGGTGATCTTTCCCGCCGCATTACCCGGTATTGTAGGTGGAATTTTACTAGCTGTCTCGAGGGCAATTGGCGAAACCATGATTGTAGTCATGGCAGCTGGACTTGCGGCAAATCTAAGCTTTAATCCTCTGGATGCTGTAACCACTGTTACTGTACAAATTGTAACATTACTGACGGGCGACCAGGAATTTGACAGCGCTAAAACTCTGGCTGCTTTTGCTCTGGGTCTGGCGCTATTTGTCATTACCCTGTTTCTTAATGTTATTGCACTTCATGTAGTACGCAAATATCGGGAACAATATGAATAATTCAACAGAAACAGCTGATCCTCGTTCTCCTTCTCGAGGAAGAACGATGGAAGTGGTCACAGCTGGCTTGAAAAAACGCCAACAATCAGAAGCCATATTTCAGTTTTTGGGTAAGGGCGCTATTGTTCTTGCCGTCGTGTTTTTACTCATGCTTTTTATCAGTATTATTGGCAAAGGTTATAGTGCTTTTCAACAGACCTATGTCAAGCTTGACATTAACCTGCCTTCCAAATCTATAAACCGCGATAATATTGATACTTCAGATTTCGGTGGCATTATTAAAGCAACACTTCGTGAAATGTTCCCTGAAGTTAGTGGTCGACGTGCAAAACGTACGCTTTATCGCATAGTCAGCCAAGGCGCTTCGTTCCAGCTGAAAGAAAAAATCAAACAGAATCCAGACTTGATAGGTAAGAAATTTGAGCTTTGGGTGCCCGCTGATGCCGAAGTCGATATGTTTGTTAAAGGCTATATAGACCGAAATTTACCTGAAGATGATCGACAGATAAAAAACAATCAGATTAAGTGGATTGATCAATTAACTGATGAAAGCCGCCTGGAAAAGCGTTTCAATACCACTTTTTTCACCGCAGGCGATTCCCGGAATCCCGAACAATCAGGAATCTGGGGGGCAACCGTAGGATCTTTTTATACCCTTTTAGTGACGATATTATTATCGTTTCCAATCGGTGTTGCAGCAGCGGTTTATTTGGAAGAATTTGCTCCAAAAAACAAATTGACCGACCTAATAGAAGTTAATATCAACAACCTGGCAGCAGTCCCCTCCATAGTTTTTGGCTTGTTGGGGCTGGCCATGTTCATCAACTATTTTGGCCTGCCTCGTTCTGCGCCATTTGTGGGTGGCCTGGTACTGACTTTGATGACTTTGCCGACTATCATAATCTCCAGTCGTGCGGCGCTTAAATCTGTTCCACCGTCTATCCGTGAAGCCGCTTTAGGAATCGGCGCCTCAAAGATGCAGGCTATTTTCTATCATGTATTACCCTTGGCTATGCCAGGCATGTTAACCGGCACTATTATTGGTATGGCACAAGCATTGGGTGAATCAGCACCTTTGTTGATGATCGGTATGGTTGCTTTTATCGTTGATATTCCTGGTGGTGCATTCGATCCTTCCACGGTACTCCCGGTACAAATTTTCCTTTGGGCTGATAGTCCGGAACGAGCCTTTATGGAGCGCACTTCAGCAGCCATCATGGTATTGCTTGGCTTTTTAATCTTGATGAACGCATTCGCTGTCATCTTACGAAAACGCTTTGAGCGTCGCTGGTAAAGTCCGGTTATACTTTATAAGGTATTATTATGGCTAAAAAAATAAACGAACAACCTGAAACAACTATTGACATTAATGACAACCATGTCAAAGACACAATTGAAATACACTCATCCAAACCCAAAGTCAGTCGTGAAGATCGATCAACTATGGGTGAAATCAGAGTATCCAATCCCAGAATGCGTTGCAGTGACATCAATGTCTATTATGGTGACAAACATGCGATAAAAAATCTAAATCTAGACGTGGGGAACTCTGAAATTTTGGCTATGATAGGCCCATCCGGATGCGGAAAATCAACATTTCTGCGCTGTCTCAATCGTATGAATGACACGATTGATATTTGCCGGGTCACAGGCAGCATAGAAATGGATGACAAGGACATTAATGATTCTTCAATCGATGTAGTACCATTGCGTGCGACTGTCGGAATGGTCTTTCAAAAACCTAATCCATTTCCCAAATCGATCCGTGAAAATATTACTTTTGGCCCTAAAATACACGGTCTTGCCTCACACAAAGATGATCTGGAAGGAATTGTTGAAACCAGTCTGAAAAAAGCTGGGCTCTGGGGCGAAGTCAAAGACCGGTTGGATCAACCGGGAACAGGATTATCAGGTGGTCAGCAACAACGGCTTTGCATCGCCAGAACCATAGCCGTAGAACCCGAAATTATTCTTATGGATGAGCCCTGCTCTGCCTTGGATCCTATTTCGACCGCCGCTATTGAAGAATTAATGATGGACTTAAAAGAAAATTTTTCCATCTGCATTGTCACTCATTCTATGCAGCAAGCCGCACGTGTTTCAGAACGCACCGCCTATTTTCATTTGGGCGACCTGATTGAAGTGGGTGATACTAAACAGATATTCAATAACCCTTTGCATCAATTAACCGAGGATTATATAACTGGCCGTTTCGGTTAAGAGTTGAATGTTTAATGAATCAGTCACTCGAAGGTCATGCTGACCACAGATTTGACGGAGAACTAAGTTCACTGCATTTGCTCATCCTGAAAATGGGTGGGCTAACACTTAATCAAAGCCAACTCTCTTTACAAGCAATATTACAGCAAGATATTGTTGCTGCCCAAACTGTGATAGGAAAGGAGCCTGATATAGACTCTCTGGAAGCTACAGTGGATAGCAGAATTGTTGAACTCATTAGCAAACGTTCACCCATAGCAAAAGACCTGCGTATTACCATGGCGTTTTCGAAAATAGTCGTGGATCTTGAACATGTCGCGGATGAAGCCGCAAAAATTGCAACTATTGTGTTGATATTAAATGATGGCAACCCAAAACTGAGCAAACGCCAAACGCGCGACATAGCCTCTATGGGTAAACTTTCGGTGGGTTATCTTGAAACCGCTATACAAGCTTTTGATACACTGGATGTCAAGCTGGCAAACTCAATACTAAATGCAGAATTAGAGCTGAATGAAGAATTTCAATCGGCGCTGCGTTATTCAATGACCTTTGTGCTTGAAGATGCCCGAACCTTGGGAAACTCAATAAATATCATGCTCATGCTGAAGTCACTGGAACGAATCGGAACCCATGCACAAAATATAGCTGAATATGTTATCTATGTGGTACATGGAATTAATATCCACCATCAAAGAAGAGCCACTGATAAAAAAAACGGTAACTGATTTATTTTGGTTCTAAGAAGAAAGG
>CAZZET010000108.1:0-8501 GCA_964653275.1 uncultured Methylococcales bacterium | reverse complement strand
CGGAGCTTTTGCATGAGTGGATGTTGTGACAACGACTGTACAGTGGAAGCGTTAAGAGCAAGTCAGCGGGGTGTTTTGCGAGTCGTGCTTGCAATCAACGCTGTCATGTTTGTCGTCATCGTTATCGCTGCGCAGTTCGCGAATTCCACAGCTTTGTTCGCAGACAGCTTGGACAACTTGGGTGATGCACTTACTTATGGATTAAGTCTAATGGTCATCGCGAGTGGGGGCGCCGCGAAAGCCAAGGTTGCCCTATTTAAAGGTATATTGATCTTGATAGCAGCCATTGTCGTTGCCATACAGATTGTGTACAAGCTCTTGTTTCCCGAAGTCCCTGTGTTTCAACTAATGGGTTCCTTCAGTCTCGTTGCTCTTGCAGCCAACACGTTGTGTTTGGGGTTGTTGTGGCGCCATCGCCATGAAGACATTAATATGAGTTCGGTCTGGGAATGTTCCCGCAACGATATCGCTACTAATCTTTCCGTATTTGTAGCGGCTGGTGCTGTATGGATATTGGGTTCTGGTTGGCCCGATGTGTTGGTAGCCAGTGCTCTAGTGGTGTTGTTGTTGAGGTCTTCTACGAGGGTAATTTCCTCTGCTTTCAAAGAGCTACAAGCCTCAACATAACATGCATTTCCAGTTTCTCTTATCGACTGTTCAGTTAAGCTGCTCTACAGCTTGCCGCTTAACTGGGTGTGTGCGTGACATGGCACAACACTAGAGACGTGAAAGTTCTCTTATCAAACTATCGCGGAGTCTAACGTTAGGAGAAGGGCAAGGTTAGTGTTACGAGGTGTTGGCTGGAGAGAAATCGTGAGGCATCCTTCTATTTTAGATTAGGTGTTTAAACTTATTTGAAACATGGAAGCCAGAGAGAGGTAGAAAAACCTTTTAATTGTGACTGCCTGAGAAAGCTTAAGAACACGAAAAACATAAGCCATGTAACTCTATGGTTAAAGATGTAGGCGTAAATTGAAGCTTTTTGCTCATTGAAAATAATGATTGATATACAAATTCAGCATCTAGTTCGTAGGCATTTTTGCAGTTATCACAAATTAAAATGACTGTTTGATGTTGTGTTTCAGCCTGTAAGCAACCAATAAATGCGTTAAGTGATTCTATTTTATGGACGAGTCCTGCGTCCATCAAAAAATCTAAGGCGCGGTAAATAGTGACTGGTTTTGCTTTTGAATCTTCTGGATGAAGTAAATCCAGTAATTCATAAGCACCGATAGCTTTATGACTTGAACAAACCAATTCCAGAATTCGTCGGCGAATAAAGGTTAAACGTATACCTTTTTTTACACAAATTGATTCTGCTGAAAGTAATGCTTGAGCCAAACAAGCTTGATGGTTGTGAGGTTTTTGTATTAATTTTTTGTTTATGAATTCATCCATGTCAAAAAGTTATTTTTACACCTAATTCCGCACCTCGACCTGGTTCCGGAGCAAAGTCTTTTAAAAATGAAGTTGAATTACGAATAGTCTCATTTAATAAATTATTTCCTTTCACGAAAAATAAAGCATTGCTATCTTTCGAAAATTGCCAGTTATAATTAATATTTGCATTTAATAATAGATAACCACTTGTTGGGGTTTCGTTTTCATCTGTTTTGGTCTGTTTTTCTGCACGAGTGAGTCTCAACCCAGCAGAAAAATCCTTATTACCCTCGTAGCTTAACTGGATTCCATAGCGTAATGGTGGCATCCGTGGAACATTTCCTCCAGAGTCTAATCGGCCACGGACAAAATCGGCAAATAGACTCCCGTTTAGTTTATGAATTTCAGAATCCCAAAGTGGGGAAGTGATTTGAGATTCAAAACCATAAAATATTGCGTCTTGTTGTACTGTCTGAAAAACGGGTAAGCAGTCAGTTGTACACAATGAATTAAATTGTTCAGTATTTAAATCAAACAATTGCCCAGTATTTCTTTGAATAATATAGTCATCACTCCAATTGTGGAACAAGTTTAATTCTGCGGATAACCAGTCAATTTCTGTTTTAAAACTCATTTCTAAATTATACGACGTTTCCAGTTGCAGATTTTCGTCGCCTATTTCAAAGCTCTGCGTAGCAAAATGAACACCGTCCGCAAAAAGCTCTTGTATGTCAGGTGCGCGTTGAGCATAAGTAAATGCTAAACTCACAGAAGTATCATCCGTTGCATGCCATAATGCAGAAAGTGAGGCATTAACCGGTGTATGCCGTTTGCTCTCGAAGCCATCTGCATCAATTTGTTGATGTTCTACTCGCAGACCTACTTCGTAGGTGATATCGTCTGCATGAATATCTTCAACTGCAAAAATACCGTAATTTTGTAGAATAGAGGGGGGTACAAATGCCTCTTCTCCTGTTGCTGAAAAATCTTCATATCGTGTTTGAAAACCTAATGCCCCGTGATCGATAAACCCTAATTGATGATGAACGAGTTCTCCGCGACCTTCCCACCCTTGATTGTCAAATTGTGTTCCGACTGTTACCCCATCTTCTAACTCATCATGTTGATAATCGTTGTAAGCAAATCTAAGTTTTAAAGTCTCCGCCCAATCGAAAGGCTCATAAATTTCTGCCTTAATATCATAACGCGTTTGCTGTAAATCTATTCTGACCAGCTCGTCAATGGGAGGCACACCATAATTATTATCTAGGTGATTAATTGAAACTCCGAACATTCCCCAATCATCAATCCATGAACCACCGGCGGAGGTGCTCCAGCTTTGTGCGTCTGTGTTATCCACAACACCACCAGGCACATCATAGGACTGACTGTCACGAAAAAACCCATCAATATGCCATGCAAATTTATCCACTCCTCCTTCATGTTTTAATGCGCTACTCCAGCCGTCAGAGACCGAGTTGTAGCGTTGCTCAAATGTAAAATTCGATGCTTCAGGAACATAAAGAGGAATACGGTTATCAATGACATTTACCACACCACCAATAGCACCACTACCATATAACAAACTTGCTGGTCCCCTTAAAACCTCAATCTGGTCGGCAAATATCCCCTCTGTACTGTTTGCATGGTCGGGACTTATACCTGAGACATCAAGACTACTAATGCCATTTTGTAACACTTGTACTCTTGGCCCCAATTGTCCTCGTATAACGGGTTGTCCTACATTAGAACCAAACGAGCGGCTATGTATGCCTAACTCTTGTTTGAGAGTATCGCCAATGCTCGCTCCTTGTTTAAGAGTCAAGTCCTTTCCTGTCAGGATATTTACAGGGTGGATTGTTTCTGCTGCCCCTTTGTGCAAGGGGGCGGAAATGATTATCGTTTCTAACTGTTCTGGCTGCTCAGCCTTCGCAGAAGAAATAATAATCAGTAAGATAAGTGGAAAAGATGATCTAATAAACAGCATAAAAGTCCTTATGCATATACAGTGAATGTAATGATATATTATTACATTTTATCTGATAAAGATAGATCGTAAATCGAAGCAGATTTAATTTGCGGCTAGTATAACTAAAACAAATTCGTTGTCATTTATCCTTCATCGGTTCGACTGTCCGAAGGTTGCGACAGAGAAAGGCCGGTTAGAACCTCAAAACCAACACGCCAGGAGGGGCGGAAAGAAAATACCGTTCCGTTTAATGCCTATAAACCAAATGGTAGTGATTGATGATAGCCCACACCGCCTAGGCATTTATTGCTTAACAAATATGTACTGGTTCATCCTCTTAGCTAAATATTTATGAACTTTCGTTGTTGGATGCAGGTGATTAAAGAAGAAGAAACCCTCGCATAGAGGGGTTTTATTCGAGCCGGTACAAGTTAGGGATAATGGCTCGGAAATACCAAGCTGTTGTTGGACGCCCTCTTTATTATTGGCGATGTCAAATAAAACTTCCTCCGTAGAAAAAACATGGGTTGGGGAAAATTTTCCTTTGGTTACCAGCACCAGCTCACTTTTTAGCCAGATATTATAAGAATATGAAATATATTTTATAACGAATAATGCTAACTTACGAAGTGATGGATCAGTTACTTTGCTATCCACAAGATCAACTATTGCTGGGACTATGGCAAAATTGGGTAAATTCAAAACATATATATTGTCAGGGTTAACATTATGTTCTAGCAGTATATTCACAGCATCCAAAATATTATCGATTGGTTCAGATAAAGGTTCGTCACTCGCGCTAAGAAGTTTAACAATATTTTGATAGAAATCGTTTCCTCCCGCCCACAATACGAATAAAGTATTAGCGTTGGGTTTGAAAGCAACATCCTGTAAATACAGGTGCGCTTGTTTATCCAGACCAGGTACACAAGATTTTTTGCTATTGACGAAAAAACTTTGCTGACATTCAACCACTGGCCAAGGTGAAGGGGCATCATCATCGGTATAATTATCGCCAGTCTCTGCAGATGCTGTTGCGTAAGAAACGTTATTATTAGCTATGTTATTGTCAGTCCCACGTCTAATACTTAATTTTCTTCCTGCGGAAAAATGGGAATAGTCTGTTATCAGATAATTAAGCCAGGTATAACGATTACTATTGCTTTTAGAGATATTGCTGGTAATCGGCGCACCGACAAAATAATCAACCCCCTTAGGGGCGGTCCAATAATTATTACCAGGAGCACCAACAGGGATATTGCCAGCCATGGGTGAGCTGTCACTGAGGCTGTCGCCAAATACAATAATATTATCGAATTTTACAGAGACAGCAGGCGTACTAAAAGGCCAGATATTGATGGCAGAGATTGATGCAATCAAAATGAAAAATATTGCGGTTATGCTATACGCAATTTTTTTTACCATTCTCTTTCCTTATCTCGCCGAGTTCATTAATTGAAAGTGTATTTGTACTGGCTTGAAAAAATCCTCGTACAAGGTAATACAGCAGCTTTTGCCAAATCAGGTCACCGATCAAGGTTCCTACATCGGAATTGGAAATAGTTTTAGATGATATTGAGATATAACCCTACTAAAAATCTATCAATAAACATAGAGAAAAAGGGTTGTGAGTAGAACCGGAACTTTCTTGGAAGAAGGATAAGATTGAAGCCATGGATACATGGCACTTGCCTAAACGAATACCTATGGTTTCCGGTTCAATGTACGTAGTCTCCGGTCTAGTAGGATCAGTATTTGGGGTCGATTCCTGGATTTTCATCGTATTCAAAAAGGTCTATCTGTTGTTCACCATCCGGGTTTATGTCCGTTAAACTGGAGAGGCACACACCCAGCAAACGTACTTTACGTGTCCCTACGTTGGTTTTAAGGAGCAAAGCTTTGACCAAAGGCGACAAATGTTCCAGTTGGATCGTTGAGTAATCGATTGTCTTACGTCGTGTAATCTGTTCAAAATTGTCGAATTTTACTTTAATCGTAAGGGTTCGAGCGGCGAGGTGGTTTTGGTTTAATTTCTGCCACACGTTTTGAGCTAATTGGTTGAGCGTGTCAATCATGGCATCGAAATCTCCAATATCCTTTTCAAAGGTGGTTTCGGTTCCCAGTGATTTTCGTTTGCGTTCGCTTACGACAGGCCGGTTGTCAATGCCCCGTGCAACTTGGTAATAGTATTCGCAAGACTTACCAAAATATTTCTGTAGTACTTGAATCGAAAAGGTTTTCAGGTCTTTACCTGTTTCAATCCCTAAATTTCGCATTTTTTGTTCGGTTGCTTTTCCAATTCCATGAAATCGACCTATCGGAAGTTGTTCTACAAAAGCTGGGCCTTGTTCTGGGGTAATTAGAAAAAGGCCATTGGGTTTGTTGACATCAGAGGCTAGTTTGGCGAGAAATTTGTTGTAGGAAACACCGGCAGATGCGGTTAACTCGGTTTCTTCAGCAATACGGTGTTTAATCGCTTGAGCGATTCGGGTAGCCGATCCCTGGTAATCGAAATTACCCGTTACGTCGAGATAGGCTTCATCCAGTGAAAGTGGTTCAACCTTGTCGCTAAACTGCTGAAAAATATTTCGGATTTGGTCGGATGCTTCTCGGTAGGCTTCGAATCGGGGTCGTAGAAATATCGCGTGAGGGCATCGGCGATAGGCTTGAGAAGCTGGCATTGCTGAGTGGATGCCATATTTTCGGGCTTCATAGCTGCACGTGGAGACTACGCCTCGCGCGTTAGGATCACCCCCGACAACAACGGGTTGATTGCGGTATTGTGGTGTATCCCGTTGCTCGACAGCGGCGAAAAAAGCATCCATGTCGACATGTATTATCTTTCTGTCGTTCACCGTTGCGGATAGTCAGACAATCGATTTTCGAAGCTATGTATAAACCATTTTGGTGATTCTACGATAGATTCAGTTAGGTTTGGAAGATTTCTGAGCTAAGTTGGTATGGGCCCCTCACAAGAGGGGGTTTCACTGGCACCATGAGATTTATTATGATCCTTATTGTGCTAACGCAAATAAATAAACTGGGTCGATAAATCACAATTCATGGAATTAACTTTTTTTAGAGGCTGTCCAAGGAAAAAAAGACAAGTTACAATCGGGTTAACATTCAAACTATTCATGATGATGGGTTAATCTGCTCCAAATGGTCTCTATTTTCTGCAGTCACAGAACAATATAGAGGTAGGCCGGACAGATGTTTAAGGATTAATTGATATGTCCAAGCGAAATAGAGAAATCGGTATCCATGAACTGTATGGGCAAGATCCCATTGAGGCGGATAAGCTGGTATGGGGGAGAGAAGTGGATCCTATATCGAGACGGGGTTTTTTGACAAAAAGTTCACTGCTTTCAATGGCTGCAGCGGTTGGCGCAAATATTCCGTTTGCAGACAAAATGCTCGGTGGTTTAATTCCTGCGGCGCTTGCTAATGCGGAAATGCCGTTTACGATTGCGGGCAAAGAAGGCTTGAGAGTTCTTAACGATCGACCCCTAAATGCCGAAACGCCGCCCCACTTATTAGATGCAGAATTTACCCCTGCGAAATACTTCTTTATTAGGAACAATGGAATACCTCCCGCCAAGGATTCTTTGGGCGATGTTAAAAACTGGACGCTAGAAATTTCTGGTGAATCCTGCGAATGGCCACAAACCTTTTCGATTTTAGATCTAAAACGACGCTTTAAACACTATACCTATGCATTAACGCTTGAATGTGGTGGTAATGGAAGAAGCGAGTTTGATCCTCCCGCAAAAGGTAACCAGTGGTCTACCGGTGCGGTAGGTTGTGCAAAATGGACGGGTGTTAAAGTTAAAGATGTACTGCAAGCGTGTGGCATAAAAAAAGATGCCGTATATATCGGATACTATGGGTTGGATAAGCATTTAAGCGGTAATCCGGATAAGGTTGCGATATCCAGAGGGGTGCCGATGACGAAAGCGCTTGAAGATGAATCTCTTATCGCCTGGGCATTCAATGGCGAAGATATACCGTACCAAAACGGTTTTCCTCTGCGTTTGGTGATGGGGGGATGGCCTGCGTCTACCTGTGGAAAATGGCTTAAAAAGATTGCCATCCGAAACAAAGTACACGATGGTAGTAAAATGGGTGGGCAGTCCTATCGAGTGCCTTGTAATCCGGTGGCACCTGGAACGAAATTGCCCGATAAGGCGATGTGTATTATCGAATCTATGCCGGTAAAATCATTAATTACGCATCCAAAGTCAGGTCTCACTCACGCACTTAAAAAGGTTTTTCCAGTGAGAGGGAAAGCATGGGCGGGTGATCTAGAAGTTAGGAAAATAGAGGTATCTATAGATTTCGGCGCGACATGGGATACCGCAAAGCTTGCTAAACCTGTAAACCGGTTGGCTTGGCAGAAATGGCACGCGGATATTTCGTTTCCAGAAAAAGGGTATTATGAAGTTTGGGCAAAAGCCACGGATAGTAGGGGGAAATCTCAGCCGGTAATCGTTCCTGGATGGAATCCCAGGGGATATTTGAATAATGCCTGCCACCGCATCGCGGTACAAGTTGCATAAGGTATAAGGATAATTCCAATATGGTTCGGTTAAAGCATATTTTTTTTGTTGTATTGTTGGGGTTTTGCCTTTTTTCAGGATTGCCTGTCATTGGAGAAAGCCAAGTTGGGAATGAAACGAATATACAAATCGATCTGGAATCCGGTTTAAAAATGGCTTCGGGTTGGGAAATCGTTAAAACCAACTGCACGGGTTGTCACT
Organism: uncultured Methylococcales bacterium; assembly: GCA_964653275.1. Classification (GTDB taxonomy): domain Bacteria; phylum Pseudomonadota; class Gammaproteobacteria; order Methylococcales. The sequence continues at coordinate 392 of CAZZET010000108.1, read as the reverse complement.
CGGCTCGGCTTATTATCTTTCAAAGGGGAGACAGGGGCACTTGGCTTGCGATAATTAGGTGGATGCAAAAAACTCAGGGGCTTTGGAATTTCGATGAAAGAACGGAGAACACTATTCTTAGCTACTTATCTACCAATTACCCGCCTGGAAAACCTGTTAGAAGACGAAATCTTCCAATTGATGCAATGCCGTTAAACCCTTGGCTCAACGATAAATCTTTGTAATCTCGTCGCAGTGCACGGACTTTAGATCGGTGATAGGCATACCTGTCTTTTCCCTGAACCTAATGGAATGGTCCGCCCCACTTCCTAACCGGCCTCACAAGGGCCATGATGTTTATTTCAACCAAACATCAAAACAGAAGTGAGACGAACCATGAAACAGAATAACGC
>CAZZET010000107.1:0-9049 GCA_964653275.1 uncultured Methylococcales bacterium | reverse complement strand
TAATTAACATGGATATCAACAAACCACAGGTAATTCAAATTATGAGTTGTATCCTATTTGGTTTTAAGATCGTTGTCAGCAAGGATACTGCCGCCAAGGTCACATGGATGTGTCTACACCGTATCTTGGAAGCCAAATAAGGTGTAACCTGTGGTAAGTTCATAGCCATGCTAATTAAAATCAGTTTATATCACAGAATGCCCGATTAATTACTACGTTCCAGAATAGCTGATAAATGTCAATAAAGCATTCGCAAATATATTCTACGATAAAAAGTTCGAAAGGAGCCGAAAATGAGAGCTTATAAAACTACTTTTACGGTTAAAACGCTTTGGCTGATATTGTCAGTAAGCTTGATAGCATCATTTTCCATCTTATTATTTTTCGGAGGACAAATTTTTTACAAAGCTCCCCCCATTCCTGTGCGAGTTGAAACATCGGTCGGGAATGTTGTTTACACTCGTAATGATATAGAACGAGGTCAGAATATTTGGCAGGCTATTGGTGGTATGCAGCAGGGCTCTATATGGGGACATGGAGGGTACCTTGCACCTGACTGGAGCGCGGATTGGTTGCATCGTGAAGCTTTGGCGCTGCTTTCGCTCATTGCACGCGATGAAATTGCTGGTGGGTCGGTATCTGACGAACAACAATTTGAAATGCATAAAGTTGCACTGCGCCATGAGATGCGACAAAACACATATAATTCTCACACAGGCATCGTGACAGTCAGTCCTAATCGTGCTCAAGCGATAGACGCCGTGGCCAGGCATTACATTAATTTGTTCACAGCTAAAGATGGGAGTTTTCTCAAGTTACGAAAGGATTATGCCTTTCCACTCCACTCGGTTTTAGATGATCGGGATGCACAGCAATTAGCTGCATTCTTTTTTTGGTCCTCCTGGGCTGCTGTTACCAATCGACCCGGTGACGATGTTAGCTATACCAGTAATTGGCCACACGACCCTCTTGTAGGAAACACACCTTCAGCCAGCATCCTTATGTGGAGTCTTATTTCCATTTTGCTGCTGCTTGCAGGAATCGGATGGATTGTTTGGTATTACGCACGCCAATTTGATGTTTGGCGATCGGATTTGGAACCTGAAAATGGTTATGCGCGGGAAGATGCGATTGGTACAGCCCATATCACACCATCAATGAGAGCTACGGCTAAATATTTTTGGGTGGTAACGGCTCTTTTTGTTACCCAGGTCTTGCTCGGTATCGTGACAGCACATTACGCCGTTGAGGGCCAAGGACTCTATGGTTTGCCCCTGGTCGATTACCTTCCCTATGTGGTAACACGGACATGGCATACTCAACTTGCCATATTATGGATAGCAACCGCCTGGCTGGCGACTGGGCTTTATGTTGCACCAATGCTTTCCGGGCACGAGCCAAAATATCAACGATTTGGCGTAAATTTTTTATTTTTTAGTTTATTAATCATCGTGGCCGGATCATTTGCTGGTGAGTGGATGGCGATACACGGTTTTATTGACGATCTAAAAATAAACTTTTGGTTCGGACATCAAGGTTATGAATACATTGATCTTGGCCGGTTTTGGCAAATCTATCTTTTTATAGGTTTGCTGCTGTGGGTCATTCTAGTATTACGAGGGCTATGGCCGGCATTACAAGATAAAGCTTCTGGGGCACTGGTTTTCTTGGTTGTCATTTCCACTGTTTCGATTGGACTACTCTACGGGGCTGGTCTCATGTGGGGTCAGCACACACACATTAGCATCATGGAGTATTGGCGCTGGTGGGTTGTCCATCTATGGGTTGAAGGTATTTTCGAGGTTTTTGCTACGGCGATCATCTCGACGTTGTTTGTACGCATGGGCTTGCTGAGAGTATCGGTCGCCACGACAATGATTCTTTTTACCACCATCATTTTCTTAGGTGGCGGTGTATTGGGGACCTTCCATCATTTGTATTGGAGCGGTACACCCATTTCGGTATTAGCGCTGGGTGCGACTTTTTCGGCACTCGAAGTTGTGCCACTTATGGTCATTGGTTTCGAGGCCTACAATCGTTCAAAAATAGAACATCAAATGGCCTGGGAAAAAAACTATCATTGGCCATTTATGTTTTTTGGCGCCGTTTTAGTTTGGAACATGATTGGCGCCGGTCTATTTGGATTTTTAATTAACCCGCCGATTGCGCTCTATTATATGCAGGGTCTCAATACGACCGCGAACCATGGTCATGCCGCATTGTTTGGTGTTTATGGTATGCTGGGTTTGGGGTTGACACTCTATTGTTTACGGGGTTTGACCGATGTTAGTCAATGGAATCAAAAACTTCTTAAGGTTGCATTCTGGAGCTTAAATCTCGGGCTGGCTATGATGACGTTTTTATCCCTTTTACCCCAAGGTCTTTGGCAAACTTATGCAAGTGTAAGCCATTATTACGCGTTTGCCCGATCGGCTGAGTTTGTCCATGGTTCTGTGATGGAAGGACTGGTATGGGCACGTGTTCCCGGCGATATCGTCTTCGCTATAGGTGTATTTGCCTTTGCGGCATTTGTTTATCAAGCGTTTAATAAACCATTAGAAGGACGTTCGACGGTCCAATCCGATGCTCAGTTGAATAAGGGTGTTCAATGAACCATGAACCCAGTGGTGAAAAATTGGAAACGTGTCAGTTAGGGAAGATCGTAAAGTAAAAAGCAAACATGATGGGTGAATTAACTCCACGAAATTTTTCGCCGCACCAAAACGTGTGATTCGTGAAGAAAAATAAAACCCATTTTTTGTTCTGGCTATGCTGGCTTAGGTGAATGAAAATTTTGATCCTCGGGGCTGGACGAACCGGCTCCTCGGTTGCAGCCGCACTATCCAGTGAAGCAAACGATATCGTCGTCGTCGACCAAAACGCCGATATTTTGCATGAGTTGCGGGACCGCCTGGATATTGGTGGGGTTGTCGGTAATGCCGTGCACCCGACGACACTGCGACGCGCCAATGCCGCCGAAGCGGATATGGTCATCGCGGTAACCGATCGAGATGAAACCAATATACTGGCCTGCCAGATTGTCAATACGCTGTTCGGTACGGCCAAAAAAATTGCACGTGTGCGGGCTCCTGATTTTCTGAATAACATGGAGCTTTTTTCGGACGCGGGAATTCCGGTGGACGTGGTGATTTCTCCCGAACAGATAGTGATGGAATTTGTCATGCATCTTATGGAGTACCCCGGTGCATTGTATGTGTCGGATTTCGCGAATGGAAAAGTACGGCTTGTATCGGTTTTGGTCGCCCGCCGGGGATTGATGGTGAATAAGCGGATTAAACAACTGCGAGTGTTACTGACAGGTCTAAAAATAAGGATCGTCGCAATATTTCGAGCAGGAATTGCGGTTGTACCCAACGGAAGCACGGTGATACATGACGGTGACGAGGTGTTTTTTGTTGCACCGCGCGAAGAAATTCAATCCGTCATGAGCGCGATGAAAAAACTGGAACCCTATTATCAACGCGTCATCTTTGCCGGGGGTGGGCATATCGGTAAACGCCTGGCCAGTAAATTGGAACACAAGTACCAAATTAAAATTATTGAAAAGGATCTGGATCGGGTCAAAAATATTGCAAACGAGCTTGAACGCTGCACCGTTATTCATGGAGACTCCACCGACCAGGAATTGTTGCTGGACGAGCGGACCGATTCCACCGATCTGTTTTGCGCCGTGACCAACGATGATGGAATTAATATCATCTCAGCCACCCTCGCCAAGCGACTGGGCGCTAAAAAGGTCATGTGCCTCCTTAATCACGCCGCTTACGAAAAATTAATCGATAAGAATATCATTGACATAAGCATTATTCCGGAATATACCACGATCGGAAGTATTCTAAAACATATACGCAAAGGGGATATGCAGCAGGTATACTCATTGAGGGAGGGCCACGCAGAAGCCATGGAAGTTATTGCTCACTCCAAACAAAAACCAAGTGTTGTCGGACTCCGTGTCGATCAAGTGAAATTGCCGGCAGGGATCACCATCGGTGCTCTGGTGCGGGGCGATCAAATCGTAATGATTCACCACGATACAGTCTTTCGGGAGGGCGACCACGTGGTCGTGTTTTTGATGGAGAAAAAATTGATTCCGAGTGTAGAAATGTTATTCAAAGTTAAATAATATTTAGCCTGTAGACCGGTAGCCGTGCAATTCAAAATAATACTGCGAAGTATCGGTTTATTGCTGATGGTAATCAGTATTACCATGCTTCCCCCAATGCTCGTATCCCTTATCTATCGAGACGGCTCCAGCGCTGCTTTTGTCGATGCATTCTTATTGCTTCTAGGGTCGGGGGTATTATTTTGGTTACCGAACAGAAAGGAAAGAAAAGATCTCCGTCTACGCGATGGTTTTATTGTCGTCGCTGTGTTTTGGGTGGTTGTCAGCGCTGCTGGAAGCCTTCCGTTTATACTGGCGGAGAATCCGCATATGACCTTTACGGATGCGTTTTTTGAATCTGTTTCTGGGTTGACGACGACGGGTGCTACGGTTTTGTCCGGAGTGGATGATTTGCCACATTCGATCCTGTTTTATCGCCAACAGCTTCAGTGGTTAGGGGGCATGGGTATTATTGTATTAGCGGTTGCGATACTGCCTGTATTAGGTATTGGGGGGATGCAGCTCTATCGGGCGGAAACGCCGGGTCCGGTCAAAGACGCCAAATTGACCCCCAGAATCATGCAAACCGCGAAAGTATTATGGGCGATCTACCTTTCCATTACTATTGCCTGCAGTCTATCTTACTGGCTTGCCGGCATGAGTATCTTTGATGCTATCGGCCATGCTTTTTCCACCGTGTCCACCGGGGGATTTTCCACCCACGATGCGAGTTTCGCCTATTTTAAAAGTCCGTTGATCGAGATGGTGGGTGTTGTTTTCATGACTTTGTCAGGGGTTAATTTCTCGCTGCACTTTATGGCGTTGCGACGAAACAGTTTGATGATTTATTTTCGTGACCCGGAAATGCGCGCTTATCTATTGCTTATGTTGTTGGCTATGGTACTGGTATGCACACATCTTTTGTTAAAAGGGGTAAATTATACTGTGGGGGAAACCGTGCATCACGGCATATTTCAAGTGGTTTCATTCATGACGACATCAGGTTTTACGACCTCCGAATTTTACCAATGGCCCGGTTTCATGCCCGTGTTGCTGGTATTTGTCGGCTTTATCGGAGGTTGCGCGGGTTCGACCGCCGGCGGATTAAAAGTTATCCGGGTCATGCTGTTGTACAAACAAGGGGTTCGGGAAATTACGCGGCTGATCCATCCAAATGCATGGGTTCCCGTTAAAATTGGAATTAAACCAACATCTTATCGTGTGATAGATGCCGTGTGGGGCTTTTTCGCCCTTTATGTTGTATCGTTTGTGATCATTATGCTGTTGATGATGGAAGCGGGCTTGGACCAATTGAGCGCCTTTTCGGCCGTCGCGGCATGCATCAATAACGTCGGCCCGGGCTTAGGGGCCGTTGCGACCAGTTTCTCGACAGTGAGTGACCCGGTAAAATGGCTGGCCTGCTTTGCGATGCTACTGGGCAGGCTTGAATTATTTACGCTCCTGGTATTAATTACACCGGCGTATTGGCGAAGTTAAAAGACAAGGCGAAAGTAACACTTCCAGAACGCACGTTTACGAATGGCGTTGCTGGCCGTCCTAACTGGAAACTATACTCGACTTTACGGGGTTTTTTATTACCAGTTCAAGGCAATATATCGTTGAAAATCACCGCTTCGGACCAACAACAGTACCCTTTTCTCACCGCTACTTTTTCTAAGGGCGCCTTTGAATTCTGCCGCATTATTGACCTTTTTCCGGTTGACTTGCACAATGACTGAACCCACTTCTATGCCTGCCATAGCAGCAATTGAACCAGGCTGTACGTTAGTCACAACAACGCCATCTCCCTGTTTAATCTTATACTGATCGGCCAGTTGACGTGTGATCGATTGCACGGTTATCCCGACCACTTCGGCACTTTGTGCCGGACCGCTGGCCACTTCCATATTTTTGTCTTGCTTTCCGATTTTTACGGTCAACGTTTTGATTTTGCCGTCTCGTAAAATTATAATTTCCACTTGACTGCCTGGCGTAGTCAAGGCAACGTGATTACGGAATTCTCCTATATTTTCGACTTTCCTGCCCTGGTATGCAATGATGATATCACCTTGTTTCAACCCGGCTTTTTCGGCAGGCGAATCTTCTGCAACCTGTGCAACCAGTATGCCTTCTTGTTTAATCCCAAACGATTTAGCAAGATTGGCGGTAAATGGTTGAATGACTACACCCAAATGACCGCGAACCACTTCGCCTTTATCAATTAATTGTTCACCTATTGCTTTGGCTAAATCAATGGGAATAGCAAAGCCAATCCCCATATAACCACCACTGCGGCTAAAAATAGCTGTATTGATACCGATCACCTGACCATCAAGGTTAACCAGGGGACCGCCAGAATTGCCCGGATTGATGGCCGCATCAGTCTGAATAAAATCTTCGTAATCATTAATGCCGATACTGGTTCGCCCTTTGGCGCTCACGACACCCACGGTGAGTGTATTACTTAGGCCAAATGGGTTGCCTATCGCTACCACCCATTCACCAACCTCCAGCCGGGTGGAATCACCCAGAGGCAAAGCAGGAATATCACCGGTTTCTATCTCAATCACAGCAACATCCGACTTTGGATCGGTACCTGTCACCTTGGCGTCATATTCCTTTCCATTCTTGAATTTAACCCCTATCTTGTCAGCATATTCGACCACATGACTATTGGTTAAAATGTAGGTTTTATTGGCTAAAAACCCACTATCGACTTTAAAAACGAAACCGGAACCTTGTCCTATCGCTCGTTGTTTGGGTTGAGGAACGCCGCGCTGGCGCGGTGTTTGCGGAATATTAGGCAATTGATCACCAAAAAAGCGTTTCAATAGATCATCACCAAAAGGATCTCCCGGGTTTTCACCAAATGGCGAAGGGAATTGCATAGCAGGATTTTTTACGCTGCTTTCAACTTGGATAAACACAACCGAGGGTGATATTTTGCGCGCTATTGACGCAAATGCCTTACTTGTATTACGTAAATTTTCGACACCACTCTCTTGTCCATAGGCAGGCAATGCAATAACCCAGAGCAGTAATAACAAACATGAGATAAGACGAAGTTTCATTATAGCCTCCTTATTACCCGCGAGGATGTACCATTTTATTTTTAAATGCCGACATGGATTTTTTAATTTTTAACAACACACCTTTAAAGCCGACAAAACCAATCGCTTTCTTCAATGGACCCATACTTCAATGGACCCATACTTTCATAAAGAATTTCATAAACATCTTCGGTAACATAATCTTTAGCTTGCGCAACGTTTATACTCGCATAGGGTTTTCCCATCTAAGCGCTCCCAATTTTGCTTAGCCATTTGGACACCTTCTGCTTTGCAACGCTAAATTTGAAGACGGCTTTGAATTGAACATGAATACGACACGAACCAAGAGCCCAGAAGTGAGAGATCTACGAAATCGTACTATTGCGATATCCGCTTTGAAATTCGCTCACGCGCATCCCTGGATAAACTTAATGATTTTGAATCCAATCGCTGCGAATTCTCTATTTCCCCTGCGGCTCGGTGCAGAAAATCAATTTGCCGAATGAATTGCGCACAATTCTTACACATCCACAAATGGAAACGAAATTGCAATCGCTTCGTCCAAACTAGTTTCGTATCCATTTGTTTAGAGGCTAAATAAGCAACCTCTTTACAATTTAACATTACGAGCTACTATGGGTGTTTTGGGCAAACCACTTGTTTTCAAGGCATAGTCGCAGCCGCATACGGATTCTGGATAATCGAACCCACACGTTATTGGGGGTTGAAATATTCAAAGTTTTACAAAGATCGTCTGCTGCGAGTCCATCGACTTCCCGTAACATGAACAATTGTGCCATGTCAGGGGGAAGTTGTTCAATGCATTGATAAAAGATCCGCCAGAACTGGGATTCCTGCAGCGCCAATTCCGGATTAGACCACTGTTTGACGTCGGTTTGCCAATTACCGTGTTTGTCAAAATTGGCATCGGCCAATTCGGCCACATCGACATCATTCATAGGCCTTTCGCGGCTGGTTTTACGAAGGAAGTCAATGATTTTGTGCTTCATGATCCCGATTAACCAAGTTCTTACGCTCGATTGGCGTCTATAACTGTCCTGCGATTGAATTGCCCCAAGCAAAGTTTCCTGCACCAAGTCTTCCGCAACCATTTGATTATGAATGCGTATCATAGCATAGCGAAAAAGCACGTCGCCATATTGTTCCAGCCAGTCGTTGGGAGTCGCCGGATTAGTTGTTTTTTTTATCTTTGCCATTGAAGGGCTATGGGATACCATGCAAAAAGCCGGAGACAATCATACCATTACTTGATTAGTGCCGGCTCCGAATGTGGTTTCTTGAAGAACGTAATTCACATGACTTGACTGATTTGACCAGGTCGCAAACCGTCTTACGCGCCTTAACATATTGGATTGTTTGCTCCATGATAAAAATTGAATACATTGAGTGCGTAAGCGAATTCGAAAACGACTAAATTCGAATCGATAATCCTCCAAAGAGGTGAGCATCAACAACTATGTCTATCAAGGGTTGTCTAAGCTATTGAATAATTGGAACCAACGCAATGTTATTGACCGAAGTTGGACATTCATATTTTTGCGATTGTTGGGTGTATCGTTGATTTGCAACTATTCAGATCCCCCTAAAATCCGTCATTTCCGCGTTGAAAAATGATCATTTTTCGCCTTGAACTGACGCATTTCAGGGGCAATCTGGACAGTTGCCCTGTGACCAGGGGTCTGAATAATTACGTTGATTTACATGAAGCATGTCATCCAATTTTGAGGCAAACCAAACGAAACGCCAATTCAAATTGTCCAATAAATAAGACCTGATTTCGGAGCAAATTATTGAGGTCTGTATAGATAATCGTGAAGCATTTTTGTTTTTTAACCTCATCACACAAGATTAGCTA